>NZ_SDLI01000008.1 GCF_004123195.1 Ammoniphilus sp. CFH 90114 | reverse complement strand
GGTAGTCGGTTTCGTTCATTTTAACTATTTTCGAGTAAACCGCCATTTCTAGAGGCTGATTGGACATGGGTTCCGTTATCTGGGGAAAAACGTCTTAGTCGGGCCTGATTTTTGGGCAAATAACGTACGCTTTTGTCCGCCGAGGCCCCGAATGCCCAGCTTTTTGTGAAAATAACGTCCTCTGTGTCCGGATAGCCCCAACCAACCTCCCTCCAAACATCACCCCGGATCTCCCCTAAGTGAAAAACATCCTTCTTTCGTCTATAATGGAGGATATAGTCAAGAAAGGAATCATAATCAATGGAAAATCATTTTACAATAGGAATTGCGGGTCATATTGACCATGGCAAGACAACACTCACGAAAAAGTTAACGAATGTAGATACAGACCGGTTGAAAGAGGAGAAGGAACGTGGCGTGTCCATAGAACTCGGGTTCGCACCGCTAGAGCTTCCATCGGGTACTCGGGTCGGGGTGGTTGATGTACCGGGGCATGAGCGGTTTATTCGCCAGATGATTGCCGGGGCTGCGGGAATTGATCTTGTGATTCTAGTGGTGGCGGCTGATGAGGGTGTGATGCCTCAGACTCGTGAACACTTTGACATCATTCGTTTCTTAGGCATTGAGCGTGGGATCATTGCTTTAACAAAGAGGGATCTGGTGGAGAACGAGTGGCTGGAGATGGTGACCGAAGAAGTGCGGGATTGGGTGCAGGGCAGCTTCCTTGAAGAAGCACCGATTATGCCTGTGAGCTCTCATACCGGAGAGGGGATTCCGGAGCTGCTTGCGGTAGTAGATTCGATCCTTGGCACCATACCTGAGCGAGATGTGAATGAGCCCTTCCGGATGCCGATCGATCGAGTCTTCACGATTAAGGGCGCTGGAGCTGTTGTTACCGGAACGATCTATGAAGGGAAGGTGTCTGAAGGGGATATCGTAGAGGTGTACCCGCTGGGAGAGCGAGTTAAGGTAAGACAGCTCAATGTACATCATCAATCCGCCCAGACGGCATTCGCTGGACAGAGAGCAGCGCTTAACCTAGGAGGAATTGACTTTAAGGATATGGAGCGAGGCTATGCGCTCACGGCACCGGATTACTTCCGGAAGACCGACCGTCTCGATATTCGTTTTCAGATGCTGGAGCACCACGACTTTGCCCTGAAGCAAAGAACGAGGGTCCGACTTCATATTGGAACCACGGAGATTATGGCGAAGATTATCTACTATGATCGCAACGAACTTCAACCTGGAGAGGAAGTGCTATGTCAGCTGCAGCTGGAGGGCGAGATCATTGCGAAGACGGGGGATCCTTTTATCCTGCGACGTCTCTCTCCTACTACCACACTAGGTGGAGGACAAGTGTTATCTCCTTATGGGGTGAAGAGAAAATTCGGAGAGAAGACGGTGGAGCTATTGAACCTGCTAAAGGGCGGAGATGAGTGGCAGATGCTGCAATACGTCTTAGCGGAAGATGGCTATGCAACGACGGAGGAGATTGATTTTCAATTGGCCTTTGGGATGGAGCGCCTCGAATCGATGTTGGAGCAATATCAGCAAGAGGGTCAGGTGGAGCGTTTTCATGATTACGTGATTTTATCGGAATCCTTAAAGGAATGGACGGATAAGTTAAAGGTTACGCTGATGAAGTATCATAAGGATCAGCCGATGCGCATCGGGATGAAAAAGTCTGAGCTGCGAAGCAAGCTTTTCCCCAATCTCACAGACAAGCTATGGAGAGAGTACATCGGTTGGCTGAAAAATAAGAATATAATAGAAGAAACAGATGAAACGGTAAAGATGAGAAGTCATCAACCTGTGATTCCAGCAGCGCTCCAGGCGTCGGTTCAGAAGATCATTCAAACCCTAAGAAAAGAAGGATTGTCAGTCAGTGGGTGGAATGACATAGCACAGAAGAATGGGATCAAGCCGAACCAAGTGAATGAGATCAAGGTATACTGTATTGAGCAGGAGGATTTCGTGTCCATGGGCCCGGATATGATCGTGGATGCAAAGGTCTATTGGGATACGGTGGCCAACCTGCAGCAACAGCTTCCACAAGGAACACCATTTAGTACACCACAAGTGAAAGACCTATTAAATGTATCGCGGAAATACTTGATTCCCTTCCTAGAATCGCTCGATGACCACGGACTGACGAAGCGGGTGGAAAACGAGAGAGTCTGGATAAGGATGACCGCTAAGGCAAAATAGTAAAACCTATCCTATAAATACAAAAGCCTTCCAATTGGGGGCTTTTTGTCGTTTGGGGGTTGCAAAAGTGTTGAGAAATAGGTATTATGGATAAAGTTTTGAAAGAGAACTCTTGAATATGGCAGAGTCATTTTCGAAGCATCAACTTGAGAGTTGAAGACCAAACAGAAAATGTTGAAAAAAAGCTTGCAATGTATTGGGCTTTTTAATATAATGTTGAATGTTGGTCGATGGACGCGATGATGCGGGAGGTTGCTGACACACCCGGAGGCATTGTCATGGTGACGAGCCACCAACCCAACTCGCCGTAAGGTTGACGGGTTACGATCAGGGTAAATTTCCGCGGAGAATTGTCCGTTTATAAAATGGGCGAAAAGGAGGGACTTAAATGGCAAAGCAAAAGATTCGTATTCGTTTAAAGGCTTATGATCACAGAGTGCTTGATCAGTCCGCAGAAAAGATTGTTGATACTGCTAAGCGTTCCGGTGCAGAGGTGTCCGGACCGATTCCTCTTCCTACTGAGAAGCAGGTTTACACAATCCTTCGTGCGGTTCATAAGTACAAAGATTCTCGTGAGCAATTCGAGATGCGTACGCATAAGCGTTTGATCGATATCGTTAATCCAACTCCACAAACTGTGGATGCGCTAATGCGTTTGGATCTACCATCTGGCGTAGATATCGAAATCAAATTGTAATTTCTAATTAACGATAATTACATTCAATATATCAGAACGAAGAATTTTTGAATCAGGAGGTGGCAAACATGTCTAAAGGAATCTTAGGTAAGAAGGTTGGTATGACTCAAATTTTCGCTCCTACTGGAGAAGTAATCCCAGTAACAGTTGTTGAAGCTGGTCCTAACGTTGTTCTTCAAAAGAAGACAAACGAAGTGGATGGATACGAATCTTTGCAGCTTGGTTTCGACGAGAAGAAAGAAACTCGCGCTAACAAGCCTGAACAAGGTCATGCGAAGAAAGCTAACACAACAGCTAAGCGTATCGTTCGCGAATTCCGCGGCATGGAAGGTTTTGAAGTAGGTCAGGAAGTGAAAGCTGACGTATTTGCCGAAGGTGAAAAGGTTGATGTAACTGGAACATCTAAAGGTAAAGGATTCGCTGGTGCGATCAAGCGTCACGGACACTCTCGCGGACCAATGGCTCACGGTTCTAGATACCACAGAGGACCAGGTTCTCTAGGTTCTATTGCAGCTAACCGCGTGTTCAAGGGAATGAAATTGCCTGGACGTATGGGTACCGATAAAGTAACAGTTCAAAACTTAGAAGTAGTTAAAGTAGATACAGAGCGTAACTTGTTGTTGATCAGGGGTGCAATACCTGGACCAAACAACGGATATGTGGTTGTAAAGTCTACAGTAAAAAGCGGTAAGTAATTAGGAAAGGAGGATTCGCTATGCCTAAAGTAGCTCTATTTAACCAAACTGGGGCACAAGTAGGGGAAATTGAATTGGCTGATTCCGTATTCGGAATTGAACCAAACCGATCTGTGCTTCACGATGCAGTATTAATGCAACAAGCTTCTATGCGCCAAGGTACACACGACACAAAGGGACGTTCTGAAGTGCGTGGTGGTGGACGTAAACCTTGGAAACAAAAAGGAACTGGACGCGCTCGTCAAGGTAGCATCCGTTCTCCGCAATGGGTAGGTGGAGGAATCGTTTTCGGACCAACTCCTCGCAGCTATTCTTACAAGCTTCCTAAGAAAGTTCGTCGCCTTGCGATTAAATCTGCTCTTTCTTCTAAGGTTCAAGCTAACGAAATCCTTGTACTAGAAGGATTGGCGTTCGATGCTCCAAAGACGAAGGAAATGGTTCAAGTTCTTAAAGGTCTAAACGTTGACAGCAAGGCTCTAGTGGTTACTGGTGAATTCACAGATGCTGTAGCGAAGTCTGCGAGAAACATTCCTGGAATCAAGTTTGTAACTGCAGAAGGAATCAACGTTCTTGACGTGTTGAAGCACGACAAATTAGTTATCACTAAAGATGCGGTAGCTAAAGTAGAGGAGGTGCTTGGATAATGAAAGACGTACGCGATGTTATCCTGCGCCCTATTATCACAGAACGTACAACTGAGATGATGAGCTTCAACACTTACGTGTTTGAAGTAGCGCCTAAGTCCAATAAAACAGAAATCAAGCAAGCGATCGAGAAGATCTTCGACGTGAAGGTTGAATCTGTTAATACCATGAACGTAAAAGGTAAGCCTAAGCGCATGGGACGTTATGTTGGTAAGCGTAAAGACTGGAAGAAAGCCATCATTAAGCTTTCTGCTGATAGCAAGGCTTTAGAATTCTTCGAAGGCGTATAATACGCCAATTCTTGAAAGAAGGAGGGAAACGAAATGGGTATCAAAAAGTATAAACCGACCTCACCTGGTCGTCGTCAAATGACAGTTTCTACTTTTGAAGAGATCACAACCAACCAACCGGAAAAATCTCTTCTTGCTCCTCTTCATAAGAAAGCAGGACGCAACAACCAAGGTAAATTGACAGTTCGTCATCAAGGTGGCGGGCATAAGCGTCAATACCGTATCATCGATTTTAAGCGTACGAAGGATGGAATACCAGGCCGCGTTGCTACAATCGAGTACGATCCGAACCGCACAGCAAACATCGCTTTGATCAACTATGCGGACGGAGAAAAACGCTACATCATCGCTCCTCACGGATTGAAAGTGGGAGATGTTATCGAGTCTGGTTCTGAAGCAGACATCAAGGTAGGTAACGCTCTTCCGCTAGCTAATATGCCTGTGGGTACGACGATCCACAACATCGAGTTGAAGCCAGGAAAAGGCGGACAAATGGTTCGTTCTGCTGGAGCATCTGCTCAGTTGCTTGGTCGTGACGGTGACTATGCAATCATCCGTTTAACATCCGGAGAAATCCGTAAAGTTCGTCAAGAGTGCCGCGCGACTGTAGGTCAAGTAGGTAACCCTGATCACGAGCTTATCAATGTAGGTAAAGCTGGACGTTCTCGTTGGTTGGGTAAGAGACCAACTGTTCGTGGATCTGTAATGAACCCAGTAGATCACCCACACGGTGGTGGTGAGGGACGTGCACCTATCGGACGTAAGTCTCCAATGTCTCCATGGGGTAAACCAACCCTTGGTGCTAAGACTCGTAACAACAAGAAAGAATCCACGCAATATATCGTTCGTAGACGTAAAAAATAATGTGATATGGGTACGGTTCGGAAGGGCCGTACGTATGTCGCGAAGGGAGGTTCTCTCATGGGACGTAGCTTGAAAAAAGGGCCTTTTGTAGACGATCATCTAATGAAGAAGGTAGAAGAGCAGAACGCAAAGGGAGATAAGAAGGTTATCAAAACTTGGTCTCGCCGTTCTACTATTTTCCCCGATTTCGTAGGCCACACATTCGCTGTATACGATGGACGTAAACATGTTCCTGTTTATGTAACTGAGGATATGGTAGGTCACAAGTTAGGTGAATTCGCACCTACTCGTACTTACAAGGGTCACGATTACGACGAGAAGAAAACGAAAAGACGCTAATATATTTTTGATTGTAAGAGAGGAGGTTCAGTCATGGAAGCGAAAGCTATTGCAAGACAAGTGCGCATCGCTCCTCGTAAAGTTCGCCTAGTTGTTGACTTGATCAGAGGTAAGCAAGTTGGAGAAGCATTAGCGATTTTAGCACACACTCCTAAAGCAGCTTCACCTGTTGTTGAAAAGGTATTGAAGTCTGCTATCGCAAACGCTGAACACAATTTAGAATTAGATCCTAACAGCTTAGTAATAAGCAAGGTATTCGTAGATGAAGGTGCTACCTTGAAGCGTTTCCGTCCTCGTGCGATGGGTCGCGCAAGCCGCATCAACAAGCGTACTAGCCACATCACAGTAGTAGTATCTGAGAAATAAGGAGGGATAAGGCATGGGTCAAAAAGTCAGCCCTACGGGACTCCGAATTGGAGTTATTAAGGACTGGGAGTCTAAGTGGTATGCGAATGACAAAGAATACGCTACCCTTTTACACGAAGACATTAAAGTCCGCGACTATTTGAAGAAGCGTTTAAAAGACGCATCTGTAGCTAGCATCGAGATCGAGCGTGCAGCTAACCGTTTGAACGTGAATGTCCACACTGCTAAGCCAGGTATGGTAATTGGTAAAGGTGGTTCCGAAGTTGAAGCTCTTCGTAAGAAGTTAACGGAAATGACCGGAAAAAGAGTTCACATCAACATCACTGAAATTAAGAGTGCAGATATGAATGCAACACTAGTTGCTGAGAATATCGCTCGTCAATTAGAAAACCGTATTTCTTTCCGTCGTGCACAGAAGCAAGCTCTTCAAAGAACTATGCGTGCAGGAGCGAAGGGAATCAAGACTATGGTAAGCGGACGTCTTGGTGGAGCAGACATCGCGCGTTCTGAAGGATATAGCGAAGGAACTGTTCCTCTTCACACACTTCGTGCGGATATCGATTATGGTACTGCGGAAGCGCACACTACCTATGGTCGTATCGGCGTGAAAGTATGGATCTATCGCGGTGAAGTTCTTCCTACTAAGGCGAAGAAAAACGCTGAGGAAGGAGCGCAATAATCATGTTAGTACCTAAGCGCGTAAAACATCGTAAGCAATTTAAAGGTAACTTCGCTGGTAAAGCTAAAGGTGGTACAACTGTAGCTTTCGGCGAATACGGTCTTCAAGCTCTTGAAACTTCCCGTATCACCAACCGTCAGATCGAATCTGCGCGTATCGCGATGACTCGTTATATCAAACGTGGTGGTAAGGTTTGGATTAAGATTTTCCCTGATAAGCCAGTAACAAAGAAGCCTCTAGAAGTACGTATGGGTAGCGGTAAAGGTTCCCCTGAGCAATGGGTATCCATCGTTAAGCCGGGTAAAGTACTTTTCGAATTGGCTGGTGTTCCTGAAGAAACAGCACGTGAAGCTATGCGTTTGGCTATGCACAAACTTCCAATCAAATGTAAGTTTGTAAAGCGCGAAGAAGTGGGTGGTGAAGCAAATGAAAGCTAAAGAATATCGTAATCTAACCACTGCTGAAATCGAACAAAAGATTTCTTCTTTGAAAGAAGAGCTTTTCAACCTCCGCTTCCAATTGGCAACTGGCCAATTAGACAACCCATCTAGCATTCAAAAAGTTCGTAAGGATATCGCGAAAGCGAAAACTATCCTTCGCGAACGCGAATTGGGAATCGGATAATCGATTAAAGAGAGGAGGTCTACACAGTGGAACGTAACAATCGAAAGACACTCGTAGGTAAAGTCGTGAGCGATAAGATGGATAAAACCATCGTAGTGTTGGTAGAGACCTACAAAAAGCATCCTCTATACGGGAAGCGTGTAAAGTACTCTAAAAAGTACAAAGCACATGACGAAACAAACCAAGCTCAAATCGGCGATAAGGTTGAAATCATGGAAACTCGTCCATTATCCAAGGATAAGCGTTTCCGTTTGGTTGAAATCGTTGAAAAAGCTGTTATTATTTAATCTTGTTCGGATAGATTAAAGATCCGAAAGGAGGGACTTAGAGAATGATCCAAACACAATCTCGTTTGAAAGTTGCTGACAACTCTGGTGCGAAAGAATTAATGTGTATCAAAGTGCTTGGCGGTACTGGACGCAAGACTGCTAACATCGGCGATATCATCGTTTGCTCTGTTAAATCCGCTACACCCGGTGGCGTTGTCAAAAAGGGTGATGTAGTAAAAGCGGTTATCGTTCGTTCTAAGACAGGTGCTCGTCGTATCGACGGTTCTTATATCAAGTTTGATGAGAACGCAGCTGTTATCGTAAAGGATGATAAATCCCCACGTGGAACTCGTATCTTCGGACCAGTTGCTCGTGAGCTTCGTGAAAAAGACTTCATGAAGATCGTTTCTTTGGCTCCGGAAGTGCTATAGGTTGAACAAAATTATTAACACATCTCGATTGACAAGGAGGTGCCCTCATGTCACAAAAGAAGTTACACGTTAAAACAGGTGATACGGTTGTAGTTATCACTGGTAAGGATAAAGGTAAAAAAGGCCGCGTACTTGCTGCATTCCCTAAGGAAAACCGTGTATTGGTTGAAGGAATCAACATGGTAAAGAAGCATACCAAGCCAAACCCTGCGAATCCTCAAGGTGGTATCGTTACTCAAGAAGCGTCTATTCATGCTTCTAACGTAATGGTAGCTGATCCTAAGAGTGGAGAACCTACGCGTATTGGTTACAAAGTTTTAGATAATGGTAATAAAGTGCGCTACGCAAAAAAATCTGGCGAAGTTATCGAGTAGTCAGGTGAGAAAGGAGGGCCAAGTATATGGCAGCTAGACTAAATGACTTGTATAAAGACAAGATTGTTCCTGCATTAATGTCTAAGTTCGGTTACAATTCCATCATGCAGGTTCCTAAAATAGAAAAGATCGTCATTAACATGGGTGTTGGTGAAGCTGTAGCTAACGCAAAAGCGTTGGACGGTGCTGTAGCTGACTTAACAGCGATCACTGGCCAAAAGCCAGTAGTAACTCGCGCGAAGAAATCTATCGCTGGTTTCCGTCTTCGTGAAGGAATGCCTATCGGTACTAAAGTAACTCTTCGTGGTGAGCGTATGTATCACTTCATGGATAAGCTTTTCAACGTTTCATTACCGCGTGTTCGTGACTTCCGTGGGATTTCCGATAAGGCTTTCGATGGCCGCGGAAACTACACTTTAGGTCTTAAAGAGCAGTTAATCTTCCCTGAAATCGAGTACGATAAAGTGGATAAGATTCGTGGAATGGACATCGTGTTCGTAACAACTGCAAACACGGATGAAGAAGCTCGTGAACTATTGACTCAATTAGGCATGCCTTTCAGAAAATAGATCCCAATTACTCAAACGAGGAGGGAAAACAGTGGCAAAAAAAGCAATGGTAATTAAGCAACAGCGGGACCCGAAGTTCAAAGTACGTGCATACACACGTTGCGAACGTTGCGGACGTCCTCACTCTGTATTGCGTAAATTTCAACTTTGCCGTATCTGCTTCCGCGAATTGGCTTACAAAGGCCAACTTCCTGGAGTAAAGAAAGCAAGTTGGTAAACCCGGGTTATGGGAAGGAGGTTTTAAAACATGACGATGACAGATCCAATTGCAGATATGTTAACTCGCATTCGTAATGCGAACATGGCTCGTCACGAAAAACTGGAGGTTCCTGCTTCTAATGTGAAGAAGGAAATCGCTCGAATCCTTAAAGAAGAGGGCTTCGTTCGTGATGTAGAGTTTATCGATGATAGCAAACAAGGTATCATCCGTATTTTCCTTAAGTATGGTGCCGACAATGAATTCGTAATCAGCGGATTGAAGAGAATCAGTAAGCCAGGATTGCGCGTTTATGCGAAGAAAAATGAAGTTCCTCGCGTACTAGGCGGACTTGGTATCGCTATTCTTTCAACTTCTAACGGTATCCTTACTGATAAGCAAGCACGTGCTTCTCAAACAGGTGGAGAAGTATTAGCTTACGTTTGGTAATACATCGAGAACAAGAATGGAGGTGTAACGATGTCTCGTGTTGGTAAGAAACCAGTAATCATCCCTGAAGGGGTTACTGTTACTATTGATAACAACTTTGTAACTGTAAAAGGTCCTAAAGGACAACTTGCGCGTCAATTCAACCAAGATCTTGATATCTCTGTTGAAGGCAACGAGTTGAACGTAACTAGACCTTCTGATAATAAAATTCACCGTGCATTACACGGAACGACTCGTAGTGTAATTTCTAACATGGTGGAAGGTGTAACTAACGGTTTTGCTAAGAACCTTGAAATGGTTGGGGTTGGATACCGTGCTGCTAAAGCTGGTAACAAGCTTACTCTTAGCGTTGGTAAGTCTCACCCAGTTGAGATTACTCCTGAAGAAGGAATCGAATTCGATTTACCTGCTCCGACTAAGATCATTGTTAAAGGAATCGACAAAGAGCGCGTGGGTCAAATTGCTGCGGAAATCCGTTCTGTACGTGAGCCTGAGCCTTATAAGGGTAAAGGTATCCGTTATGAAGGCGAACGTGTACGCCGTAAAGAAGGTAAGACTGGTAAGAAGAAATAAGGCTAGTTAGCCGAAGAAAGGAGCGACCAAGATGATTGCGAAACCTGATAAGAACAAGATCAGAAAGAAAAGACACTATCGTGTTCGCAATAAGCTTCAAGGTACAGCAGCTCGTCCTCGTTTGAACGTATTCCGTTCTTCGAAGCATATCTATGCACAAGTTATTGATGATGCGAGTGGTGTAACCTTGGCTTCTGCTTCTACTATGGATCCTGAGCTTAAAGATGCTGTAGGACACGGTGGAAATGCGGATGCTGCACAAAAAGTTGGAGAATTAGTAGCGAAGAGAGCAGCTGATAAGGGAGTTACTGAAGTGGTTTTCGACCGTGGAGGATACCTTTATCATGGACGTGTAAAATCTCTTGCAGAAGCAGCTCGTGAAGCTGGTTTGAAGTTCTAATCTCCGTGCCCGGTTACTCGGGCAATCTATCATCTTATGAGCAACATTTGGTGATCTCTTACAAGAGGAGGGAAAAATATGCGTATTGACGCTAGCGGTCTTGAGCTAGAAGAGAAAGTAGTAGCCATTAACCGTGTATCTAAAGTTGTAAAAGGCGGACGTCGTTTCAGCTTTAGCGCACTAGTTGTGGTTGGCGATAAGAACGGACATGTTGGCGCTGGAATGGGTAAAGCTTCCGAGGTTCCAGATGCGATCCGTAAAGCAATCGATGATGCAAAGAAAAACTTGATTAAGGTTCCTTTAAGAGGAACAACATTACCTCACCAAATTTCTGGACGCTTTGGCGCAGGTCACGTATTAATGAAGCCTGCTGCACCTGGTACAGGAGTAATCGCTGGAGGACCGGTTCGTGCGGTTCTTGAGTTGGCTGGTGTAGGTGACGTATTAAGTAAGTCTCTAGGAACAAACAATCCAATCAACATGGTAAATGCTACGTTAGAAGGACTTAGCCGTCTGAAGACTGCAGAACAAGTGGCTAAGCTTCGCGGAAAAACTGTAGCTGAGTTGTTGAAATAGGAGGGAAAATCAGACATGGCTACATTGAAGATCACCCTCAAGAGAAGTTTAATCGGCCGTCCGCAGGATCAAAAAGCTACGGTTGAAGCTCTTGGTCTTCGCAAGATCCACCAAACCGTTGAGAAGGAAGACAATGCTTCCATCCGCGGAATGGTTGAAAAAGTGAAGCATTTGGTTGAAGTTACAGAAGCGTAAAGTTCGTTAATATAGTTTAAAGCAAGCAAGAGGAGGTGCGATCATGAAGCTACACGAATTGAAACCAGCTGAAGGATCTCGTAAAGAGCGCAAACGCGTTGGACGCGGAACTAGTTCTGGATGGGGTAAAACTGCAGGACGTGGTCATAAAGGTCAAAAGGCTCGTTCCGGCGGTGGTGTTCGTCCAGGATTCGAAGGGGGACAAAACCCACTTTACCGTCGTCTGCCTAAGCGTGGATTTACGAATCCTAATCGCGTAGAGTACGCAGAAGTGAACCTTGACAGATTAAATCGCTTTGAAGCGAACACAGAAGTCACTCCAGAGATTCTCTTGGAAACAGGAGTAATCAGCAGCTTGAAGGACGGAGTGAAAATCCTAGGCAATGGAGAACTTACTGTCGCTTTAACAGTGAAGGCAAACAAATTCTCTCAATCTGCCATTGAAAAGATCGAAGCTGCTGGCGGTAAAACTGAGGTGATCTAATGTTTGGCACCCTCTCCAACATATTCAAGATTGGCGACTTGCGTCGGAAGGTGATTTTCACCCTCTTGATGCTCGTCGTCTTTAGAATTGGAGCACACGTGCCAGTACCGAATATTAATGTGTCTCTGTTGGAAGCCTTTGGAGAGCAAAATAACATCTTCGGCTTCCTGAACACATTCTCAGGTGGTGCGTTGCAGAATTTCTCTATCTTTGCGATGGGGATTATGCCTTACATTACGGCCTCAATTATCATGCAGTTGCTATCAATGGATGTTGTACCTAAGTTCACAGAGTGGGCTAAGGAAGGAGAAGCAGGTCGCCGAAAAATCGCTCAATTAACTAGATACGGGACGATTATTCTAGGGTTTATCCAAGCTATTGGTTTATCCTTCGGGTTTAATAACTTATACCCGGGATTAGTTGTTGATCCTAGTGTATCGACCTATCTGCTAATTGCGATTACTTTAACGGCTGGAACTGCTTTTCTCATGTGGTTAGGAGAACAAATCACCGAGTATGGAATTGGTAATGGTATTTCGATTATCATTACGGCTGGTATTATTGCAAGTATTCCTGATGGAGTCCGCGCGATCTATGCCGCTGAATTCTTTAACGCCGGAGATGCGATTTTCCTCCATGCTTTAAAACTTTTAGTCATCCTACTTGTTCTTATTGCGATCATTGTAGGAGTTATCTTCGTACAACAAGGGATTCGTAAGATCCCTGTTCAATACGCCAAGCGCGTTGTAGGTCGCAGAATGTATGGTGGTCAATCCACTCATATTCCTTTAAAAGTAAATGCAGCTGGAGTAATGCCTGTCATCTTTGCGATTTCACTGATTGTGTTTCCACCGACCATTGCAAACTTCTGGGCTGGTAACGGAATTGCAGATTGGATCATCACGAACTTTGACTACCGTGCTCCTTTAGGGATGTTCCTATACGTATTGTTAATCATTGGATTCACATTCTTCTACACCTTCGTGCAGATTAATCCGATGCAAATGGCTGACAATATGAAGAAAAACGGAGGTTACATTCCGGGTATACGTCCAGGTAAAACAACGGTTCAATTTATAACTCGTACTCTGAATCGCCTTACGTTGGCGGGAGCGATTTTCTTAGCACTGATATCGATCTTACCGGTTATCTTTACTGCTATGAGTAATCTTCCCCAACAAGTTCAAATTGGTGGAACTTCCCTACTGATTGTAATTGGTGTAGTATTAGATACGATGAAACAAATTGAAAGTCAGTTAATAAAGCGTCATTATCAGGGCTTTATTAAGTAACTAACGTTTTTTGCCGATAGGGACGGGAGGAGAGAAGAGAGATGAACATTATCTTGATGGGTTTACCAGGAGCAGGGAAAGGTACACAAGCGGAATATATTGTTGAGGAATTTAAGGTTCCTCACATTTCTACAGGTGATATCTTTCGCGCCGCAGTGAAGGAGCAAACTCCACTAGGTATGGAAGCTAAGTCTTATATGGATCAAGGGCTGTTGGTTCCAGATCATGTGGTGATCGGTATTGTTAAGGAACGTTTAGGTAAAGATGATTGTAGTAATGGTTTTCTGTTGGATGGATTCCCAAGAACGGTTGCTCAGGCCGAAGCGCTTGATCAGACGATTGAGGACCTTGGACGAAAACTTGATCATGTCGTGAATATCGAAGTGGATCGCAGCGAATTGTTGGCTCGTCTGACTGGTCGTCGCATCTGTCGCAGTTGTGGTGCTTCCTATCACGTTGTCTTCAACGCTCCTGAGAAGGAAGGCGTATGTGACAAGTGTGGTGGTGAGCTATACCAACGTGAAGACGATAATGAAAAGACAGTAGCTACTCGTCTTGATGTTAACATTGAACAATCCGCTCCATTGCTTTCTTACTACAACGGTAAGGGCTTGTTAAGAAATATCGATGGTCAGCAGGATATCGGTAAAGTGTTCGAAGATATTGCAAACCTATTGCGAGGTCAAGCATAATGATCATTTGCAAGTCAAAAGCAGAGCTTGAGATCATGCGTGAAGCTGGACGTATCGTTGCTTTAACGCACCAAGAGCTTGCCAAATCAATTCGACCAGGTATTACTACCCGAGAGTTAGATGATTTGGCGGATCAATTTATCCGTAGCATGGGTGCCATACCTTCTTTTAAAGGCTATGGTGGATTCTCCGGGAGCATTTGTACTTCCGTGAATCAAGAACTTGTTCATGGTATTCCAGGCAATCGAGCGTTGCAGGATGGCGATATTATTAGTGTCGACATCGGCGCGGAGTACAAAGGATATCATGGAGATTCTGCATGGACTTATGCAGTGGGTACGATAACCGACCAAGCGAAGAAGCTTATGGAGGTTACGGAACAATCCCTGTATAAGGGTCTAGAACAAGCTGTTCCAGGTGCTAGATTGTCAAATATTTCTCATGCTGTTCAGGCGTATGCAGAGGCTCATGGCTTCTCCATCGTCCGTGAGTACGTAGGGCATGGAATTGGACGGAACTTGCATGAAGATCCACAGATCCCTAACTATGGACCTCCTGAGAGAGGACCACGGTTGAAGCCAGGGATGGTTCTAGCAATAGAACCAATGGTTAATGCGGGTGAGCGTTATGTTCGTACATTAGAGGATAATTGGACTGTAGTCACGGTAGATCATTCTCTGTGTGCGCACTATGAACATACCATCGCGATTACGGAAGATGGCTATGAGATATTGACAAGGCCCTAAGCGAAAGGTGATCCATGGTGAATGATTCCGAGACGCCGTCGTGTGTCGGTCAAGTTGTACAGATCTTGAAAGGGCGAGATGGACAGAAGTATGCCTTCGTGATCGGTCAGATTGACGAACGGTATATTCTCGTTGCTGACGGGGATAAACGGAAGTTCGATCGTCCAAAAAAGAAAAATGTGCTTCACTTGAAGTTTATGGATTACGTATCTCAGGAAGTGCGTCAGAGCCTTCTTGATACGGGGAGAGTATCCAACAGCAAGTTAAGATATGCAATGAATAAGTTTCTTGAGACCCAATTGGAAGAACAAAGCAAAGGAGAGTGAATCCCTATGGCTAAAGAAGATGTAATCGAAGTGGAAGGTACGGTCATTGAGCCGTTGCCAAACGCGATGTTTAGAGTGGAACTTGAGAACGGACATAAGATCTTAGCCCACGTATCCGGAAAAATCCGTATGCACTTCATCCGTATTCTCCCGGGAGATAAGGTAACCGTAGAGCTATCTCCTTATGATTTAACTCGAGGTCGAATTACGTATCGTTTTAAGTAGTGATTGCTTCTCTATGAACCCAGTTCGGCGTAGAAAGAAGCGTCAGAGGAGGGCCGCGCACGCGGCACAACAATTACTCCCGTGTTGGTAGATTATTCGACGCAGTTCGGGAGTGATAGAGGAGGTTATCATCGTGAAGGTTAGACCATCCGTTAAGCCGATTTGCGAAAAATGCAAGATCATTCGACGCAAAGGCAAAGTAATGGTTATTTGTGAAAACCCAAAGCATAAGCAAAGACAAGGATAATACTGAAGGAGGTGTCAACGTATGGCCCGTATCGCGGGAGTTGACTTACCACGTGAAAAGCGCGTGGAAATCGCATTAACTTACATTTTTGGTATCGGACGTTCTACTGCAGGTCAAATTCTTGCTTCCACTGGAATCAGCGAGCAAACTCGTGTTCGTGATCTAACAGAAGAAGAAGTGGCTAAACTTCGTGAGTATATCGATAAGAACGTAAAAGTTGAAGGGGATCTTCGTCGTGAAATCTCTCTTAACATCAAGCGTTTGATCGAGATCGGTTCTTACCGTGGAGTTCGTCACCGTCGTGGATTGCCTGTACGCGGACAACGTTCTAAGACGAATGCTAGAACGCGTAAAGGTCCTCGTCGTACAATCGCTAATAAGAAGAAGTAAAGGAGGTAAATCAATAAATGGCGAAAAGAAAAACAGCTGTTACACGTACTAAGCGTCGTGACAGAAAAAATATCGAATCTGGTGTAGCTCATATCCGCTCTACTTTCAATAACACCATCGTTACAATCACTGACCCGCATGGTAACACCATTTCTTGGGCAAGTGCTGGTGGTCTTGGTTTTAAAGGATCTCGTAAGAGCACTCCGTTCGCTGCGCAAATGGCTGCTGAGCAAGCCGCAAGAACAGCTATGGAACATGGTATGAAGGCTGTTGAAGTAACGGTTAAAGGACCAGGATCTGGTCGTGAAGCTGCAATTCGTTCTCTACAAGCTGCTGGTCTAGAAGTTAACATGATTAAAGATGTTACTCCTATTCCTCACAATGGTTGCCGTCCACCAAAACGTCGTCGTGTCTAATTTGGCGGATTTTTTCGCAAGTTAGAAGTTTAAACAATACGTTCTCTGTCTATACTGGATTCATGTAGTGCATTTTGCCTAAAAATGCATGAGAACGGGTAGCAAACTTAGGTTGCGATATACTTGGTAACCGCCGAAGGGGAATTCCGGTTGTGGGGCAGGTAAGGATCCGTGCCATGCCTACGGTCCCCGTACTTCGCTGCCGGAATTTTCGACGTTTGAAGGAGGGTTTGGATATGATCGAAATAGAAAAGCCTAAAATAGAAGTGGTAGAAGTTAATGATAATGCTACCTATGGTAAGTTTGTCGTAGAACCGCTAGAGCGTGGTTATGGTACAACATTAGGAAACTCCTTACGTCGTATTTTACTTTCTTCTCTACCAGGTGCTGCTATCACGAGTGTACAGATCGACGGAGTTTTGCATGAGTTCTCTACGATTGAAGGAGTAGTCGAAGATACGACTCAAATTATCCTTAATATCAAACAGCTTTCCTTGAAAATTCACTCTGATGAAGTCAAGTATCTCGAAATCGATGCCGAAGGTATTGGTGACGTGAAAGCTGGAGACATTCGTGCAGATAGCGATGTTGAAATTTTGAATCCAGATTTGCATATCGCTACGTTGGAAGATGATGCACGTCTACACATCCGCTTAAAGGCCAACCGTGGTCGTGGATATGTACCGGCAGATCAGAACAAAGATCTAGATCAGCCAATTGGTGTCATCGCCATCGATTCTATCTATACGCCAATTTCTCGCGTAAACTATCAAGTGGAGAACACCCGTGTAGGGCAAGTAACTAACTATGATAAGTTAACGTTAGAAGTTTGGACGGATGGAAGCATCCGCCCAGAAGAAGCAGTTAGCCTTGGGGCTAAGATCCTTAACGAGCATTTGAACTTGTTCGTTGGATTAACTGATGAGGCAAAAGATGCTGAAATCATGGTAGAAAAAGAAGAAGACAAAAAGGAAAAAGTTCTCGAGATGACGATCGAAGAACTAGATCTTTCTGTTCGTTCTTATAACTGCTTAAAACGGGCAGGCATAAACAGCGTTCAAGAGCTGACCATGAAAACGGAAGAAGATATGATGAAAGTCCGCAATCTTGGACGTAAGTCGTTAGAGGAAGTACAAGAAAAGCTCGCCGAACTTGGTCTTTCCCTACGACAAGATGATTAGTTCACAAGTAAAAGGGAGGGAATCTAAATGGCATACTCTAAGTTAGGCCGTAGGTCTTCCGCTCGTAAAGCATTATTCCGTGATTTAGTAACGGATTTGTTCATTAATGAGCGTATTGAAACTACTGAAACAAAGGCGAAGGAAGTCCGTTCTATCGCTGAAAAATTAATCACTTTGGCAAAGCGTGGAGATCTTCATGCTCGCCGTCAAGTTGCTGCATTTGTTCGCGCTGAGGTTGCTAATGCTGAATCCGGACAAGACGCAGTTCAAAAATTATTCGATGACATCGCTCCTCGTTTTGCTGAGCGTAACGGTGGTTACACTCGCATCCTTAAGCTTGGGCCTCGCCGTGGAGACGGTGCACCTATGGTTTATTTGGAGCTTGTTTAATACTGGATTGACCAAAAAGGGTGGGGCAGAATCTAAGGGATACCTTGATTCTGATTCTGTGCCCTTTTTTTGTATGTAAAAAGAAGGGAGTGAATCCTCTATGATTCGCTTCAAACAAGTCTATTTCTCTTTTCCCAATCAACCAGAGGTAGAAATTCTAAAAGGAATTGATCTCTCCATCTATGAAGGGGAGTTCCTAACGATTATTGGACACAATGGTTCCGGGAAATCTACCCTAGCAAAGCATATGAACGGTCTACTGCTGCCGACAAAAGGGAAGGTCGTCGTAGATGGGGAATTAGCTACAAGTGTGGACCAGGATATCTGGAAGATCCGTCAGCGCGTAGGGATGGTCTTTCAAAATCCGGATAATCAATTTGTTGCGCCAACTGTTCTGGATGATGTGGCTTTTGGATTAGAGAATCTCGGTGTTCCTCGTGAAGATATGATGTCCCGCATGGAGAAAGCCTTGCGCCAAGTGGGGATGTGGGACTATCGTGATCGAGAACCTCATCGTCTCTCTGGAGGTCAGAAGCAGAGGGTGGCTATTGCCGGGGTTTTAGCGATGAAGCCTAAGCTGGTCGTTTTGGATGAAAGCACTGCAATGTTGGATCCTATGGGAAGAAAAGAAGTGATAAAAACGGTGACTGAACTTCGCAACGAGGGGATCACCGTGGTAAATATCACCCACTATCTAGAAGAAGCTTTGTCTTCAGACCGTGTCGTCGTGATGAACGACGGTCAAATATTCAGACAAGGTTCGCCTCAGGAGATCTTTAAAGAAATCGATGTGTTGAAAGGAATCGGGTTGGATGTTCCTTTTTCTGTGGAACTAGCAGCACGTCTTCGCAAGCGTGGTTTTGCGATTGAAGAGGAAGTGTGGCATCCCCAACAGTTGGTGGAGAGATTATGGACCTTATTGTAAGACAACTTACGCACGTTTACGGACAAGGAACGCCTTTTGAACGTTTGGCCTTGCATCCCATGGATCTTCACATTCCCTCTGGTACGTTTACCGCAGTTATTGGTCAAACGGGATCGGGGAAGTCTACTCTCGTTCAGCATTTTAACGGCTTGTTGCGCCCAACTTCAGGAGAAGTGCAGGTCGGCGATCTGGTCATTACGAGTCATAGGAAGCAAAAGCTAAGGGACCTTAGACGGAAGGTCGGACTGGTCTTTCAGTATCCGGAGTATCAACTGTTTGAAGAGACGGTGGAAAAGGACATTGCCTTCGGACCCAGTAACTTCGACCTCCCAGCCGAGCTGATCAAAGCTAGGGTAAAGGAGGCGATGGAGCTCGTCGGCCTATCTTATGAGAAGTTTAAGGATGTTTCGCCTTTTTCCCTTAGTGGGGGGCAAAAGAGACGGGTGGCTCTCGCGGGTGTGCTCGCTCTTCAGCCCAAAGTCTTGATCTTAGATGAGCCTACCGCAGGTCTTGATCCCCATGGAAAAAAAGAGATCCTCGAACGCTTGTACCGAATGCACAAACAAGAGGGATGGACTACGATACTTGTAACGCACAACATGGAAGATGCGGCTCGATATGCGGATCAAGTTGTTGTCATGAAGGATGGAACCGTGTTCTTACAAGGAACTCCGGAAGAAGTGTTCCAGCACGGAGAGAAAATTCAAGAGATTGGGCTGGATCTCCCTGACATTACGCAATTTATTCTAAAACTAAATCTTGGGCTTGAACGACCGCTGCCTACGAATATCTTTTCGATGAACAAGCTAGAAGAAGAGCTTCTTAAGCGAAGGAAGGTGGCAAAGCGATGAACTTCCTAAATCAGATTCCCATCGGTCAGTTTGTCCCGGGAACGTCCTTTGTCCACCGACTGGATCCTCGTGCGAAGCTTATTTTTGTTGTGTTTTTTATCGTTCTCGTCTTTTGGGCCAAGGAGCCTGTTTCCTATGCTCTCTTGATCGGATTCGTACTAGCTTCCATTCTCGTCTCTCAAATTTCGCCAGGCTATCTATTTAGAAGCTTGAAGCCGATTATTTGGATCATCCTGCTTACTGTTATTATTCATCTTTTTGTAACTAAAGGCGGGGACATTCTATTTGCTTGGAAGTGGATCGAGATTCATGAAGAAGGGGTTAAGCAAGCGATCGTCATTTCCCTGCGTTTAATTCTGCTCATGTTAATGGCTTCTCTTCTAACACTTACGACGTCTCCTATTGACCTAACCGACGGGATTGAACGGTTATTTCAGCCTCTGGCTCGATTCGGATTTCCCGCCCATGATTTGGCTATGATGATGTCGATTGCTCTTCGTTTTATCCCCACCCTCATTGAGGAGACGGATAAGATCATGAAGGCTCAGATTTCCCGAGGGGCAGATTTTGAGAGCGGGAACTTATTGAAGCGAGCAAAGAACATGGTTCCCCTATTAATCCCTTTGTTTGTGAGCGCGTTTAGAAGGGCAGAAGAGCTCGCTTTAGCGATGGAGGCTCGTGGGTACCGGGGAGCCATCGGACGCACGAAGCTAAGGGAGCTAGCCTGGTCTAGGCATGATCTGGTTCTATTAGCCACGGCTGTTCTACTCATCTTGGTCTTCATCATCATTAAAAGCTGGAGGTAAGTCTCATGGAGGAACTCCGCAAAGTCAAATGCACGGTCAGCTATGATGGAGGAAATTACGGAGGCTATCAACTACAAGAGAATTTTGTCACGATCCAGCAGGTGTTGGAAGAGGCATTAAAGAAGGTGATAAAGCGACCGGTCCGTATCTATGCCTCCGGTCGAACAGATGCCGGTGTTCATGCAAGGGGACAAGTCTTTCATTTTCAGACTCCTGTGATACTTCCTGAAGATCGCTGGCCATTAGCGATGAATTGTTTATTACCCGAAGATATTTCTGTACTCGCCGCGACCTATGTTCCGGATTCTTTTCATGCTCGATTCGATGTAAAAGAGAAGACTTATCGCTACTGTCTGTGGAATCGTCGGATTCCTGATGTATTCTTGCGTCGCTATTCTTGGCATATTCCTTATGCTCTGGATCTGGAGAAGATGAGAGAAGGAGCTCAATACCTTATTGGAGAACATGACTTTACTTCGTTTTGCTCAGTGAAGGCAGTGGTAGAGGATAAGGTTCGGAAGATCTATGACATCGCGATTGAGGAACAGAATGATGGAGAAGTGTGGTTTACGTTCCGTGGGAAAGGGTTCTTGTACAATATGGTCCGGATTATCGTAGGGACTCTGGTCAATGTGGGAGCTGGGAAGATACAGCCAGCCGATGTTCGGAGGATTCTAGAAGGACGAGAGCGTACTTTAGCCGGAAAAACGGCTCCGGCTCAGGGGTTATTTTTATGGGAAGTGAAGTATTAGACTTAGGAAAAAATTAGTATAGGAATTGTACGCCGGGAAACGTTGTTTCTTACTTGACTCTTTTCGATTTATGTTATAAACTATTCTTTGGTTATTTTAAATTCCCACCTCCCACGCCCGGGACTTTAAAATATAGTTACGACGGTTTTATTTATTTAACATTTAGGCCATTTTACCGAGATTTATTAGGCACTTAGGAGGGAAATCGATGCGTACCACATATATGGCTAAGCCAAACCAAGTTGAACGCAAATGGTATGTTGTTGATGCAGAAGGCCAAACCCTTGGTCGTCTTGCAAGTCAAATAGCTACAGTTATTCGCGGAAAGAACAAGCCTGAATTCACACCACATGTTGACACTGGTGATTTCGTGGTTGTTATCAACGCTGACAAGATCAAGTTGACTGGTAATAAGTTAAACAACAAGATGTACTACTTCCACTCTTTACACCCAGGTGGATTGAAGCAATTTACTGCAGCTCAAATGTTGCAAAGAAAGCCAACCAAATTGGTTGAACTAGCGGTTAAAGGAATGCTTCCTAAGAACCGTCTTGGTCGTCAATTGTTCACTAAGTTGAAGGTTTATGCTGGATCTGAGCATCCGCATCAAGCTCAACAACCAGAAGTAATGGAAATTCGCGGTTAAGGATTAAAGGAGGTTTCAACTCGTGGCAACTGTACAATATTACGGAACTGGACGTCGTAAGCACTCCGTAGCTCGTGTTCGCCTTGTACCAGGCGATGGTCGCGTTATGATCAACAAGCGTAGCATGGATGAATATTTTGGTGGTTTGGAAGTATTAAAGCTTATCGTTAACCAACCGCTTGTGTTGACTGAAGTAGCTGGCAAGTACGATGTACTTGTAAACGTTAAGGGTGGCGGAAACACAGGACAAGCTGGAGCAATCCGTCACGGGATCTCCCGTGCATTGCTTCAAGCAGATCCTGAGAGCCGTGGATCTTTGAAGAGAGCAGGATTCTTAACACGTGACCCTCGTATGAAGGAACGTAAGAAATACGGTCTTAAAGCTGCTCGTCGCGCTCCTCAGTTCTCCAAGCGTTAATTTTGGATGTGCGAAAAGAAGAAACCAGTCTGGGATACCAGGCTGGTTTTTTTTTGTTGAGTGAAGGATTAACTAAAAGGTAACGAGTAAGTGATTGCTTTTGCAGCTCCTTTTTGGGAAAGGTTCATTTTTCTAAGTAGCCTAGTGGTTGCGTTAATAGATTCCAAGTGGAGTAGTTGTCGGCATTCTTTATTTGAGATCGTCTCGTGTAGATAAAGATGGTCCTTGATCGTCTCCTGGTGAGCGAGTTTATTAACTTGACGACATTGGGGGCAATACCAGCTTCCATGGATCCGCTGCATAGGGATATGATGGCAAGTTAAGCACCGGACCCCTAGGGTTAGGTCCGATGAGGTAAGCGAGTACCTTTCGAGAATGTTGAATTGCTTGGACTTGTATTGCTGTTGCTCTTGAACGATGAGGTCACTTATCTTTTGTATCATGTACGGGGTTAGTAGTTTTTCTTTTTGCTCCTTTTCAAGTTGGACTATACGTTCAGGGATTTGTTCCGCTTGAAGAATCTTTTCGAAGATCTTGTGCATGCCTGGGTTGGTTTCGAGTAGGGTAGAGGGATCTCCGATGGAGACGAGGGTTTCAATGGGACATGGCTTAATTCTTTGTTCTTTGAGCCATTTTAGAAGTTGTATCTTTTGTCTCCGGGTTTGGGTAACTGGATCGGAGAAGGAGTCCACATCGTCCTTATAGGTACGGATCATTTGCTTAGTATGTTGGTTAAAAAGAGCTTACCAAAGAAATTTTTGGACTCAATAATAAAGATGAGGTAAGGGGTTAGGACGAGGGTGTCAATTTGGAATGGCTTCCCGTCAGTTACAAGGTTTAGGTCGGTTAGAATGAGATAGTCTTTTTCAGGCAAAAAGCTGAGATGGTAGTCAAGGTTCTGTTCACCGTCGAAGCCTCTCTTTCTCTTTTTGAGATTTCTTGTAATTTTGTGCCTCATTTTGTGGTCCGGAAGCAATCTTCTGAGGAGTGACTCCTTCTGATGTATGATAAGGGGCTTCTTGCGTGGTTTTATGAACATATTTTTCCTCCTTTCTTATCAATTTTTGTTCTTCAGGTGGAGGGGCAAGTCCTTCTTCTCCGACTTAAGTGCTTCTCTCAAGCTGAAACTCACGTTTTTTCTCGTATACTCACGAGTTGGTTGTTTTTTCTCACGCGTAAGGAAGTGGATGTCACGATCCAATAACGATTTCAAATAGCAGGGCTATTTTTATCACGAATATGAGCTTTTTACTCATGATCCGGTAATCATTTCATTTAACTAGACCGTAAATCCCTCCGATAACTACTTCACCAGCCCAAACTCCCGAAAACCACGTATAAACTCACGGACAATAGTTACGGAGTCACAAAACAGTAACCATTACAAATAGCCGACTCGGACGACCGACCACCTGACCTGACCACCTTACCGTTCTCATCACCCCCAACCATCATCCCACTCATGTATGAACTCCCCAACAACGAGAAACAATGGATAGAAAAACGACAAACTAGGAACTAGGTGATACAACATGGAAGACAACATTGTTTCATTTGAGAAGTTAGCCGTTGATCGACATGAAGCTCTTCAGAAGAAGGCTTTATATGGGATTGATAGCCAAGAGTTGAATAAGTACTATGAGGCGGTTGTTAAAGATACCATTGAACATTTTTCTTTTTTGCAGAAGTATCTCGCTGAAGAATTCCTTGGGGATACGGTCATCGATTGCTTCACGATGGGGATTAAGGCTAGTAAGCTACGGTTGGATGGCAAGAGTGTGGAGGATATTGAGTATGTGTACTCTCATGATCTACAGGAGTCGTTGGCTCAATTATCTCAAAGGCATCAGTTATATCAGTTTTTGCGGGAATTAGATGTTTATTCTTTGTCCATGATGGCAGAGGATCTAGGTGGGAAGTGGTTCCGCAAAGGCATCTTATACGGTGAGAAGCAGCGGAAAATGCGTCTTATGTAATTGTAACTTGATCTGTCATATCTTGAGCACCTGTCCCATAAATTGATAAAGATAAAACTGGACGAGGTGGTGCTGCGAGATGGTCAAGCAAAAAAAGGTACTACTGTGGATTGCCTGTTTTTTGCTGCTCTTATCTATCGTTACTTATGAATATCCGATGAGCGAATCATGGACTGCTTGGTCTCTGCCTTTGTCGGGTGCCATTATTGCGATTGATCCGGGACACGGAGGATTCGACGGAGGAGCCATGAGCAAGGATGGTATAATTGAAAAGGATGTTGCTTTAAATATTTCGTTATACCTGAGGGATTTCTTACAGGAAGCGGGGGCGCTGGTGGTTATGACGAGGGAGATAGACGACGATCTCGTCCAGGAAGGGAAGAAGGGCAAGCTGAAACGTGAGGATATTCATAACCGGGTGAGGATCATCAATTCAAGCCATGCGGACCTTGCGGTGAGTATTCATCTGAATGCGATTCCATCTCCGAAATGGTTTGGAGCCCAGACCTTCTACTTCCCAGCTAAGCAGGAAAACCAGACCCTAGCCTTTCTCATTCAGGACGAGATTAAGAACAAACTAGAAAATACGACGCGCTTTGCGAAGAAGAAGAGTGACATGTATCTCTTGAAGAACGTAGAGATGCCTTCTGCCCTTGTAGAAGTTGGGTTTCTCTCCAATCCTGGCGAAGCTTCTAAGCTTGGTACCAAAAAGTATCAAAAAAGCATGGCCAATGCGATCTATCAAGGCATTCTAAGATATTATGGCGGGGAGAGCATTCCAAGTACGGAGTATTTGGAATAGCCTACTTGTGGGCAATCTACTATGGTATAATGAAATCCGATTGGATAATTCAAGTAAACCGGGAAGGGAGTGCCTCCTTTGATTAGAGAAGAACAAGTATTAGAAGCCCTAAGAGGGGTAGAGGATCCGGAATTACATAAAAGTGTCGTAGAACTAAACATGGTTAGAAATATAAAGATTGAGGGGACATCCGTTAGTTTAGATGTCATTCTTACTATTCAAGGCTGTCCGTTGAAGGTAAAGATTCAAGAAGATGTAGTCAATGCGATTAAAGCTTTGGGGGCTACGGATGTTCATGTTAACTTCGGTGCGATGACCGAACAGGAGCGTGCTGAACTATCTGCTAAACTTCGTGGAGGAAATCAAACCGCCCAAGGCGGCATCTCTCCATTATTAAGCCCAGACTCTCCTGTAACCTTTATTGCAGTTACCAGCGGTAAGGGTGGGGTAGGGAAGTCTACCGTTACAGTGAACTTGGCTGCTTCCCTTGCGCGTCTAGGTAAAAAAGTAGGGGTTGTCGATGCGGACATCTATGGTTTTAGCGTTCCGGATATGATGGGGATTACGCAACGTCCAACCGTCATTGACAATGTCGTTCTTCCTGTAGAGCGTCATGGGGTTAAGGTGATCTCTATGGGATTCTTCGTAGAAGATAACACACCTGTAATCTGGAGAGGTCCAATGCTTGGCAAGATGCTTCGCAATTTCTTCTCCGAGATCCATTGGGGTGATCTAGATTACCTTCTATTGGACTTGCCGCCAGGAACAGGGGACGTAGCTCTCGATGTTCATCAGATGATTCCGCAGAGTAAGGAAATTATCGTAACCACTCCTCATGCGACGGCTTCATTCGTAGCGGCTCGTGCGGGATCGATGGCTATTAAAACAGGTCACGAAATCCTTGGGGTAGTAGAGAACATGTCTTATTTTGAATGTGGAACCTGTGGAAGCAAAGAGGCGATCTTTGGTAAAGGTGGCGGAGAAAAGCTTGCGCAGGAATTGAAGACTGAGCTTTTAGCGCAGATCCCTCTTGGTCAGCCTGATGTAGATTTAAACGATCCACAGGCGGCTCCTTCCGTTTACCCAGAAGATTCGAAGATTGGATCCATCTATATGGAGATGGCCAGAAAAATTGCAAATCAAGCATAAGTAAAAGGAGCTGGATACCCAGCTCCTTTCGTCTAACTTCCACCACCACCACTTTCACCGCCGCCGCCACCTTCTCCACCTTCACCGCCGCCTTTCTTCTCGCCGCCTTTTTGTTGCTCAGGCTTCATCATTTCTTTTTGCGCCTGCATCATTAGATTGATCATCTCTAAGCGGAATAGGGGGCTTTGCATAGCGTCCTTCATCACGGTCATGGTTTGTTGCTGATAGGTAGTACTATTCATCGTTTGTAGGAGACTCTCCTCAAATTTTGGGTCGTTCATAACCTTTATGAGCATTTGTTGATATTCAGGGTCCTTCATCAGATCCTTGATGAGTCGTTTATGCTCATCTTCAATGGCTTTAGCGAAGGCTTTTGCCACTTTTGGATCTTTAAGTAATTCCTTGAAGCCTTCCTGGTTCTTAGGGTCAAGCAACGTTTTTTCCACGGTAGATTGAATCTCTGGCCCAGCCATCATAACCTTGGGGTCTTGAGAAGCTTCTTTAATGGCTTTCTTGCCTTCCTCTGTCTGAAGGATGTCTAATACCATGGTTTTGGTCTCTTTATAATCAGGAGAGGCTTTCTCCTGGCCACCGCCGCCTTGGTTGCAGGCCACAAGAACGGCCAACAGCCCAAGAGCAACGAACCGCTGGATCAGTTTTGGCATGAATACAAGCTCCTTTCTACACATCCATTTTTGATTAGTTTTCCGCAAGACTACCTGATTATCCAAATGGATGCATGTCCAATAGTGTGGTACAATCATAGAGTTATCATTGCAACCATGGTTTGGGTACTAAAGGAGGATGCTGGATTGAACTTCAAGAAGTGGCTTTATCTCTTTTTTACTACGCTGCTCGTCGGGGGTGTTAGCTCCGTTCTCATAGGAATCGTAATGGAACAAGGAAGCTTATGGGGATTGGGGTGGAAGAACATCCTGATGGGACTAGCGTGGAACTTTGGCTTGGGTCTATTATTTAGTGTTGTGGCTCAAATGGGATTCTTTGCGTATCTCACCATTCATAATGTGGGAATTGGGGTCTTTAGAAGCATCTGGCCATACGTACAGATCCTGATCATCGCTTACGCATTTTTTGATATGGTATATTATCGTTATACCACCTTCGGAGTGGAAGGGGAAAGTTTCATCGGTTACCTGTGGATTCCATTAGGGATCTTGTTGTATGCATTCGCTGTCGCTTACTTCAAGGTAAAAGAGACGAATATGAGCGCTGCCATTCCAACAGTGTTCGTCATCTTCGTGGTGACGATTATTGAGTGGATTCCTGCGCTTCAGCAGAATAACTTAACTGGTATGTTCTATATGCTTATTCCGCTCTTACTTTGTAATACATGGCAGATCATGCTGCTGCACCGACTAACAAAGAACAGCCCCGCAGTGCAGGCAGCCATTCCAACTCCAGTTTCAACTAAGAAAAAAACGAAAAGCAAATAGCGGGCAGAAGAGAAGGGACGTTTCACAAGAGTGAAAGTCCCTTAGTCTATTTCCTTGGCTTTTACCTTCGCATCGGCGATCAGCTCGGACACGGAAGTAAATTCGTACCCTTTTCCTTTTAACTGATCAATAATGGTTGGCAGAGCGAGATGGGTTTGTTTGCTAGAGTCGCTCGCATGGAGGAGAATGATGTCCCCAGGATGAGCATGACTAACCACATTATGAACAATTTGCTCTACACCTGGATTCAGCCAATCCTTAGAATCTGTATCCCATTGGATCACCGTATAGTTAAGCTCGTCTGCAATTTGCAGCACACGCTTATCGATATCCCCGTTAGGAGTACGGATCAGGTTAGGCTTCTTGCCCGTCACCTCTTGTAAAACCGTATCGGCTTTCCGAATTTGCTGGCGGATCTCATCATCCGTCAGACGGCTGTAATTGATGTGCTTGTAGCCGTGTGAGCCGATTTCGTAGCCTTGCTTCAGAATTCGCTTCACGATGTCAGGGTGCTCTTTACTCCACTCGGCGGACAGGAAGAAGGTTGCCTTCTTCACTCCTTTTTGCTCCAGAATATCAAGGATAGGGGCTGCCCGATGTTCCCCCCAACTGATATCGAAGGTTAGAGCGAGTTTCTTCTGATCTGTCTCGACTTTGTAAATGGCTGCCGGTGCTTTACTCGTCTGAGTGAACACGGCGATGTTCTGTTGTTCCGCATAAGCGATACCAATGGCAAAAATCGCCGCCATAAGAATCACAAAGTATTGCTTAAGCTTGGCTCCGTTGAAAACCCAGATAAATTTCATCCCCATTAACCTCCCTGTGTTTGTCCAATATCAATCTATTTCACGAAGGACAAGGTTATGCTTGGAAAAAACAAAAAAAAATATGGTATATTACCCTTAAAGGTGGTGTTTGACTTTCATGAGACAATTGGATAAGCTGCGACAAGTGATTCAGAATAATTCCCGTTTTCTATGGCTAGGAACCTTGATCTTCATTGGAAGTGCTCTTCTAGGATATTTGAATGCCGAAACCATTGCGAGCATGGCTCAGGAACTCATGAAGGAATTAGAGAAGATCGCAGAAAAAATTCAGAAGAACGGCAGTGTGTTCTACACTTTTTGGGTGATATTTCAAAATAATGTCGTAGCCTCTCTTACGATGCTTGGACTTGGGGTGTTTTTTGGGATCTACCCAACCTTAGCACTGGTTGCTAATGGAGTATTGCTAGGTTTTCTTCTTAAGATGTTTGCGTTAAAGGGAGTCAATCCTTTATCCATTCTCATTGTGGGTATTTTACCTCATGGTGTCATCGAGATTTTTGCTGTGGTCTTGGCTGCGGCCTTCGGGATTAAGTATGGGACGTTAGTTTTTCGCCTACTCGGAAATCTTGGGAATACGGATCGGAGAAGGGGAATCCTCGATGATTTTAAGGATAGCTTAAAAGAGTTGCCGTTCACCGTGGGGGCGATTGTTGTCCTTCTCTTTATTGCTGCTATGATAGAAAGCACCATTACTCCTGTCTTAATCCAGATTTTCATTGGCGAACTAGGGCAGTTGTAAAATGATGCATAAGAACAAACAACATTAGGCATGATAAACTCACATTGACAATTTCCAAGGGTTGGGATATCGATGATGGGTTTCTTATTTAATCAAAAAGAGTGTCAAGAGCTCGAGTATATGCTCCGTCGTGAATTGGAAGAGCTCCTATTAGACTTAGGGGATAAAAGGATTGACGGAGTGGTTCGGGTGGCCATGGAAGAAAGATACTCCACTGTATTTAAGATGTATGGCAGGCTTGTATCGCCGAAGGAGTTATCGAAGTATGTAAGAAATAAGACAAAAACGAGCCATTAAGAGGGCTAAAAAAAGAAGTTGTCTTGCTCATGAAAGAGCTGACAACTTCTTTTTATTTATACCTTTTTTATCGATTTAATTCGGACGTCCATGATCGTTTCAATTTCTCCATTTTTAGTTCTAATCTCGGCCATACATCGATCAGGACTTAACCAACTTAATGTGCCATTAATTTTTTTTTCAGATCTCGTAATGATTTCTACCGCTTCTCCCCTGCACTGCAGTAGCGTTCTCCGAATTTCTTCACCCACTTGAGGGCCTCCCATTTAACCAGTGTTGACTTAGAAGATTGCTTATGTTTTTCAGCCTAATTGTACTCCCCCAAGTCAGGATATGTAAATGTTCTTAGATATTCAATTAAGTCTTAAAATCGCCGAAAAACAGCAATGTAAGGGATTACAACCTCTGCGCAGTTAATCAGAATAGGATTTTTTATCGTTTTTCTTTGATTCTTACGGATAGCATAGATATACATAAACCTGTTCAGTTGAGTCATTTTTCCTTTGCGAGTTACAATATAAGCAGAAAGATGATATGGAATGAGAATGAGGAGGGCGAATTTCTTGAATAAAAACATATCCATCATTGGTGTTCCTATGGACCTTGGAGCTGATCGTCGCGGTGTTGACATGGGGCCTAGCGCCATCCGTTATGCGGGAGTGAAAAAACGTTTGGAGTCTATGGGCTACCATGTTGAAGATGTAGGAGATCTGCGAGTGCCTACTCCAGAGTCTTATCCTATCATACATCATAACTTAAAGTACCTTGCTGAGATTACAAAGGTAAATCAAGAGCTAGCTGACGAGGTCGATCGTGAAATGCAAAAGAATCGCTTTCCACTAGTGATAGGGGGCGATCATAGTATTGCGATTGGAACAATTGCGGGTCTTGCCAAGCATAAGCAGAATATGGGTGTGATCTGGTTTGATGCTCATGGGGACTTAAATACTGGAGAAACCTCGCCATCTGGGAATATTCACGGGATGTCTTTGGCTGTTTCATTAGGTATTGGGCATTCGGATCTAACCAAGATTGGTGGCTTCGCGCCTAAAATTAAACCTGAACATACCGTGATCATCGGCGCCCGGGACTTAGATGCAGGAGAGCGAGAGCTGATTAAGCAGATCGGTTTGAAGGTATTTACGATGCACGAGATCGATCGTCTAGGCATGCCAAGAGTGATGGAAGAAGCGATAGCCATCGTAACGAAGGGTACAGATGGCGTGCACCTTAGTCTAGATCTGGATGGACTTGATCCACATGACTGTCCAGGGGTGGGTACACCAGTGATCGGCGGAATTACCTATCGCGAGAGCCATCTTGCCATGGAGATGTTAGCAGAGGCTGACATTTTGACTTCAGCAGAGTTCGTTGAAGTTAACCCCATTCTAGATGTTCAAAATAAAACAGCTAAAGTGGCTGTTGCATTGATGAGTTCCGCATTTGGGGATAAACTGTTATAATAGTGAAAAGGTAAGTAGGTGTCGCGAAACGGCACCTTCTTCTAATTATAAAAAAAATTCTACTTCCTAGTGAAACTTTTATAGCACGCCTCCGTATATTACATTGAACCTAAAGGGTAAGGGATAGCCATGGGCTCGATCGAAGAGAAATTAATAAAGAAAATTAAAAAAGGTGACCGTGACGCGTTCGCAGAGCTTGTGGAACTTTATAAAGATAAGGTTTATCAAGTATCTTATCGAATGCTCGGTAATGCCCAAGAAGCGGAAGATGTAGCTCAGGAGACGTTTTTGCGCGTGTATGCGAACATCGGCAACTATGACCCCAGCTTTAAATTCTCCACTTGGATTTATCGTATCGCGACGAACCTCTGTATCGATCACCTGAGGAAAAGAAAGCAAGTCTACTCCTTAGATAAGCAAGTGGAGGGGACGGATGGATTAGATTGGCATGACCGCTTAGCCGATCAGAGTCCGAATCCGGAAGAATCCTTGCTCACAGGAGAACTACAGGGACAAGTCCAGGATGCTATCGAAAGTTTAACCCCCAAGTATCGGTCTATCATTACTTTAAGATATATTGAGGATTTATCCCTGAATGAAATCAGCGAAGTACTGAAGCTCCCGGTATCAACCATTAAGACTAGAATTCATCGAGGCAGGGAGGCACTTCGGAAAAAGTTAAATTTTTAATCCGAGGGTTCCGGAAGGAGGGTGCAAGAAATGAATTGTGAACAGGCAACTCGGCTCATCCACGATTTCTTAGATGACGATCTGAGCCGACATGACGAACTTGAGCTTAAAAAGCATCTTCTTCAGTGCACAGACTGCAAGGGAAGATTCCACGCTTTGCAGCAGACTATTGCACTTGTCCAAAGCGCATCACACATCTATGCCCCCGCTGACTTTACCGATCGCGTCTTGGCCGCCCTTCCTAAAGAAACCGCCGTACAGATCTTGAAGAAAAGACTGCAAAGGCATCCTTTTCTCGTAGCCGCTTCTCTGTTTATCTTAATGATGACGGGAAGTACAACAGCGTATTGGATTGAGGATAAACAATTCCAACTGTCAGCGGACCAACTGCAAAAGCTAGAAATCGACAACGTAAGCAATAAAGTGATTGTACCCGCTAATAGTGTGGTGAACGGTGATATTATGGTCAGGAATGCGGATATCACGATAGAAGGACAAGTTCAAGGAAACGTCGTGGCGATCGACGGTAGAATCTATCTTGCTTCTACGGGATCCATTATGGGTGAAAAAGAAGAGATTAATCAGGCGGTAGAGTGGGTTTGGTATAACCTGAAGAAAGTCGCCTATCAGATCATTCCTTAAGGACACGGGGGAGACCGTGTCTTTTCTTATTAGCGTACAACTATAACCAGACTTGGTGTATACTAAGGTATAAAGATAGAAAATGGGGGATCATTACATGGGGCCACTACCCGATATGCTTGAGTATGTAAGTGATGCCATCGATATTCTCCTTGTCACCTATTTGATCTATAAATTGATTATCGTCCTTAGAGGTACAAGAGCCATCCAGCTGTTTAAAGGTATTATTGTTATTGTATTAACTTGGTTGGTAAGTACCTACTTTGGACTTCGTACCCTGCAATGGTTGATGTCACAAGCTCTTAATATCGGGCTTCTGGCCATCCTGATTATCTTTCAGCCGGAGCTGCGCCGAGCGTTAGAACAGCTTGGTCGAGGACGTTTGTTCTCTCGTTCCCATCAACAGGATGATCAAATTGCATTAAGGGTCGTCGGAGAGACGATCAAGGCTCTACAATATATGGCTAAGAGAAGAATCGGAGCATTGATTGTTATAGAGAAGGAGACGGGATTGACAGATTATATTGAGACAGGGATTGAGATTGGTGGGAAAGTCAGCTCAGAACTGTTGATCAATATCTTTATACCGAATACTCCTCTTCATGATGGAGCTGTCATCGTTCGCAAAGAGATGATCATGGCGGCAGGATGTTATCTTCCTTTATCAGAAAATCCGATGATCAATAAAGAATTAGGGACAAGGCATCGGGCGGCAATTGGAATGAGTGAAGTATCTGATGCAATCGGCTTAATCGTTTCGGAAGAAACAGGTCAAATATCGATTGCAAGAAACAGTGAACTGAATCGAGATCTTACCGAAGATCAACTTCGAGAATATCTGCTATTAGAGCTGCAACCTCCAGTGAAAACGACTGGCCCACTTTGGCAACGAAGGGGGAAGAAATCAGATGGATAGACTGCTGCGTAATAACAATGTCGTTAAGATTGTAGCCTTACTCTTAGCGATTTCACTATGGTTTGTAGTGAATGGGGGAGAGACCAGCCCTTCCCCTCAATATAAGCGACCCGTTGAAACCTATAGGATTAGTGAGGTAAGCTTAACTGCGAAAGTAGATAAAACGAGACATGCTATTGTCAAGATACCAAAGTCGGTTACGGTAGAGCTAAAGGGCACACCTGCGTCCATGAATCAAAACATTAATCCGACCGACTATGAAGTATTTGTCGATCTTAGCCAGTACAATAAAGGCACTTGGATGGTGCCTGTCAATTATACGGGCTTCCCAAGTGATCTATCTGTTCGGATTATTCCAGAGAAGGTAGAAGTCGTCCTTGAAGAAAAGCAGATGGTAGAAAAAGAAGTGACCCCTCAATTTATCGGAAATATTACAGGGGGCTATTCGCTTGGAGAAGCGATTGTCAAGCCAAAGAAGGTTCATGTTAATTTGCCAGAGAGTAAAATCAAGGATATAGGGCAGGTTCAGGCCACCATCAATGTGGATGGGGCGAATGATTTAATCGAACAAACCGTTCCTTTACGCGTCTTGGACAAGAACGGAAACCCTATGGATGCTGAAATTAATCCAGCTGTAGTAGAGATTCGTGTTCCAGTTACAAGTCCATATAAGCAGTTGCCAGTGAAGTTGAGCTATATTAATGACCCGCCGCCAGGGTTCAGTATAGACAGTATTCGATTGGTTACAGACCGAATTACCGTCTATGGCCCGTTAGAGATCATTGATAAGATGAATTTCTATCCTGGCCCACAGATTGATCTTTCCACTTTTACAGAAGGTCGATTCTTGCAATTAAAGGTGCCTTTACTGCCAAACGTGGTGAAGACCGAACCGGATTTTATTGAATTAGACATTAAGGTTTCTAAAGCTTCCGAGAGGACTTTTGAAGCGGTACCGATTAGTATAACAGGACTAGGCGAAGGCCTAAGTGCAACGATTGTCCAACCAGGAGAAGGAACGATGAATTTAACTCTTGCAGGATCTTCGGAAAAAGTGAACGAGATTGGTGAGGAAGATGTTCAGCTGTTTGTGGATGTGAGCAATTTACCACCTGGTGAACACGAAGTTCCCGTGCATATGAACTTGCCAACCTTTGTGACTGCGAAGGAAGAAACCCAAGTATTACGTGCAACTGTACGAATTGAGAAAGCAGAATAACTCATGTATGTAATTCGCATATAGTAGAGACATACAGAAAGGGAGAGTAAGAATGGGTAAATATTTTGGTACTGATGGAGTGAGGGGAGTTGCGAATAAGGAATTAACTCCTGAACTTGCTTTCAAGTTAGGCCGTTGCGGTGGATATGTGTTAACAAAAGATAAAAAGGAAAAGCGACCGAAGGTCATCATTGGACGCGATACACGAATTTCCGGTCATATGTTAGAAGGAGCCCTTGTGGCAGGGCTGTTATCGATCGGAGTTGAGGTTATGCGATTAGGCGTCATCTCTACTCCGGGAGTAGCTTTCTTAACAAGAGCGCTTGGAGCAGATGCAGGGGTCATGATCTCTGCTTCTCACAATCCAGTTCCTGATAATGGAATTAAGTTTTTCGGCGGTGACGGGTTTAAGCTTTCTGATGAGATGGAATTAGAAATTGAGTCTTTATTAGATGCGACTGAAGATCAACTTCCTCGTCCGGTGGGAGCACAGATGGGCGCTGTCATGGACTACCGTGAAGGCGGTCAGAAGTATATCTCTTATTTAAAGACCTCGGTGAAAAATAACTTTGAAGGGTTAAAGGTTGTTCTCGATTGTGCGAATGGAGCCGTTTCTTCTATTGCTCCACAGCTGTTCTGTGACTTAGGAGCGGACACGATCTTGATTGCCAATAACCCAGATGGGCTTAACATCAATGAAGAGTGTGGGTCCACTCATCCTGAGAAATTACAAAAAGCGGTACTCGAGCATAAAGCCGATGTAGGATTGTCCTTTGATGGGGATGCGGACCGATTGATTGCCGTCGATGAAAAAGGAAACCTCGTGGATGGAGACCATATCATGTATGTCCTAGCGGAAGCTATGTCGAAGTCTTTAAGACTAAAGCAAAATACCGTTGTATCCACTGTGATGAGCAACATCGGCTTCTATAAGGCCATTGAGACGGCAGGCATCCAAGCCACTCAAACCAAGGTTGGAGATCGCTACGTCATGGAAGAGATGATTAAGGGCGGATACAATCTCGGTGGTGAGCAATCGGGGCATATTATTATGCTTGATTATAACACCACAGGAGATGGCATGCTGACGGGGATTCAATTGCTAGATGTCATGGTTAGTGAGAGAAAGCCTCTTTCAGAGTTGGCAAGTCGAATGAGAAAGTTTCCACAAATCCTGATCAACGTCCGCGTAGAGGACAAATCGAAGCTAGCTGGCAATGAACGCATTGAGCAAGCGATCCGTGATATAGAAGAAAAGCTGGGGAATAGCGGTCGTGTGTTAGTACGTCCGTCTGGTACCGAGCCGATTGTACGCGTCATGGCGGAAGGCCCAGATGAAGAGGTTCTACAACAGTATGTAGATAGCATTGTGGAAATTGTAAAAACGGAATTGTCGTAAGGAAGAGTACGGGTCCCCCAAGGGTTGGGGGATCTTTTTTATTGAGCTGGGGTAAGGTAGGTTAGGGTATGGTGGGGGGGAAATTAGGCGGAGTTTTTTCCGCTAATACAGGAGTTACTCCTAAAAAGGGGAATATAGGCGGAAAATTTTCCTCTATGTGCTCAAAAGTAGCTGATCTTTAGGTTTTCGAGGCCAATAGGCGGAAATCGTTCCGCTATTTAGGGTGTTTTTTGCCACTTGTAAGAAATAACGGAAAAACGTCCGGTTATTTTCGGAGCTCGAGCCCCATCCCCCACCCACCAAAACATTTTCAGGAACGGTTACTCCAGCATCATCATATAACTAAACTAACTCCCAAAAATGAATTGATGCAAGGTCGATGGATGTGATATCATATTCTTTATCGAGAGGAGGGGAGACTAAGATTTATCGAGTTTATTTTTCAAGATTTACTTAAAGCGCCAGGACTATTCCACCTGAATCGGAACTTAGGGGTTTAGTTGACGAGGAGGAGGTTTATCGATGTTTTCGGCGGATGCCTCCCGGTTACGGTCAGTACCGAAAGTGGACCAACAAAACAAAGGGGTGACTCTTTGAACAAAAGGTGCACATGACCATGGACAAATATGAGCTCGACGGGGATATCTCCCGTCGTTTAACGAACGGTAGAGTATCCCCGTTGAGATAAAAAGGGGATTATTAAATATGTGCGGAATCGTTGGATATATTGGAAATCAAGATACAAAGGAAATTCTTCTTCGAGGACTAGAGAAATTAGAATATAGAGGTTATGACTCTGCAGGGATTGCAGTCATGAATCATGCTGGAGTCCATGTTTTTAAAGAAAAAGGACGTATTGCAGCACTTCGTGAAATTGTAGACCTTAACACCAATGCAACAATTGGAATTGGACATACACGCTGGGCAACTCATGGAGTGCCGAGTCAATATAATGCGCACCCTCACCAGAGTGGTTCCGGACGTTTTACACTGGTTCACAATGGTGTAATTGAGAACTATGAATTATTAAAGCGTGACTACCTGTCTGATTACAATTTTAAGAGTGATACGGATACAGAGGTCATTGTTCAGCTAATCGAGCATTTTGTTCTTGTCATGGGATTGAATGTGGAGGAAGCATTCACGAAGACTTTAAGCTTATTAATTGGCTCCTATGCGATAGCGATGCTCGATTTAGAGAACAACAATACGATCTTCGTTGCAAAGAATAAAAGTCCTCTTTTAGTAGGCCTTGGAGAAGAATTTAATGTAGTAGCAAGTGATGCTATGGCTATGCTGCAAGTGACAAGTGAGTTCGTTGAATTGATGGATAAGGAAGTCGTCATTGTGACTCAAGATGCCATCACGATCAAGGACCTTAATGGTAATCTAATCCAACGCAATTCCTTCATTGCTGAACTAGATGCGAGTGATATCGAAAAAGGCACCTACCCGCATTTCATGTTGAAGGAAATTGATGAGCAACCATTCGTAATGCGTAAGATCATCCAAAAGTATCAGGATGAGAACGGAAACTTAGCATTGGATGAGAACATTCGTCAAGCTATGTTGGATGCAGATCGCTTGTATATTATTGCAGCGGGTACCAGCTATCATGCAGGACTGATTGGTAAGCAATACATCGAAAAGATTGCTAAAGTTCCAGTTGAAGTCCATATTGCAAGTGAATTTGGGTATAACATGCCCATGCTAAGCGAGAAGCCATTATTCATCTTTATTTCTCAAAGTGGAGAAACGGCAGACAGTCGCCACGTGCTAGTAGAAGTGAAGAAGCTTGGCTACAAGGCATTAACGATTACCAATGTGCCAGGATCCACGCTTTCTCGTGAAGCTGATTATACTTTGCATTTATATGCTGGACCAGAAATTGCCGTAGCATCAACGAAAGCTTATACCGCACAATTAGCAGTGCTTTTACTGTTAGCATTCGCAACAGCAGAAGCCAAAAACATCGAGCTTAATTTTGATCCATTTAAAGAAATGGCGATCGCGGCTAATGCCATGGAAGTGGTCGGAAATAATAAAGAAGAAATGGAAAAGATCGCCCGTGAATATTTAAGCACCACACGCAATGCTTTCTTCATCGGAAGAACACTAGACTATTATGTATGTCTAGAAGGAGCGCTTAAGCTTAAGGAGATCTCTTACATTCAAGCCGAAGGCTTTGCAGGTGGGGAATTGAAGCATGGACCGATCGCCTTGATTGAAGATGGTACACCTGTAATATGTGTTTCCACTTCTGAGTTCGTAAACCTAAGTATTCGAGGCAATGTAAAAGAGGTTGTAGCGCGTGGGGCAAATCCATGTATCATTACGATGGAAGGATTAGAGCATCAGGGAGACCGCTTCGTGATCCCACCCGTTCATGAATACATGACTCCATTAGTATCCGTTATTCCATTGCAATTAATTTCTTATTATGCAGCATTACATCGCGGTTGTGATGTTGATAAGCCAAGAAACTTAGCGAAGTCAGTTACTGTGGAGTAATTAGAATAAAGTATTGTTTTCTTCATCGATAAATACACGAGCAGGAGAGTGTCTGATGATAAAAAAGTTGGGAACCAGTAAAAAAAAGTTGGGAACCAGTAAAAAAAGTTGGGAACCAAATAAAACTTTCTCTATTGTAAAATAAAAAATAAAAAAAGTCTTGAACATCTAAAGTTAGAGTTGTTTAATGTTAATAATTTGAACTGAAACAAACGAGTCTAAAAGGCTTGTCTACATGCCGAAAAAAATTAGGAGCTAATCCTGTTTTTATCGGCTTTTTTTCTTGTACAGACAGTAAAGAGGGAACAAGGGGAAATCTAAACCACAAAACAATTGTAGGGCAAGTCTATTCTCGGCCTTATTGTTTTTGCTAGGCTAAATTGCCCAAAAGCTGATGGTATTGCCTGTCCATGAATTGCCGAATATAATGACCATATCATAGAAAAGGAAAAGGATGCCTCTATGAATGTGATCCTGCGCCAACAGGTTCACTAGAGACATCCCCAAAAAAACAACGTATGGTTATTGTAACAGAGTATGAGCTGGTTGAGAAGATCTCCGGCGTTTTTTGTTCGGTGTGCGGAAGTAAGTGCTTGCCCATGCTGTGAAGAACAGCTTATTTGTATTGGAAGTCGTAGACGGAAGTGTATCAGTGAGTGTGGAGAAAGTAAGGTGTTGGTGATCCGTAGGCTACGTTGTACTCAATGCCGTCGAATTCATCATGAATTACCAGATTGCTTAGTCCCATATAAACGTTACGAAGTGAATAGCATCGAGAGTGTGGCTATGGATCCTCCAGCCCATGAAGATATTGCAGCAGATGACTCAACCTTGTATCGGTGGCGAAAGTGGGTTCATTCCCTCCTTCCTTACTGGCTGGGGTGTCTACAGGCGATTGCTATCCGTTACCAGCAAGCTCCTGTGAAGGAAAGGTCCGTGCCTTCACAGTCTGCACACCATCCTTTTGGACCCTATGTTGGAGATGCTCCCGGCTGGCTGGCGAGAATTGTCCAAACCCTTACTCATCTTAATTTATGGGTACATACCCGTTCTGCATTCTTGTCCGGAAACACCTGAGGTAGACTCGAAGAGTAGTCTACTAGAGGAAGGTGTTTGAATTGAAAGATCAGAAGAAAGCGGAAGAAATTGCGGTGCAGCGAGTGCAATGGTTGTCTCCTCTTTTGGCAGAGGGACTGGATGCCGCCCAGTTTAGTAAGCTGAAAAAGCGTATTTGTGAAGAACAGGGGATATCGGATCGAACCTTACGACGCTATTTGGCTCAGTATCAAAAAGAAGGATTTGGTGGGTTAAAGCCTAAGGGAAAAGGAAGAGTGGCGAGCATGACCATTGCCCCGGATCTCTTGGAACAGGCCATTCTGTTAAGGCGAGAGGTACCAAGCCGAAGCGTGGCACAGATCATTCAAATCTTGGAGTGGGAAGGTAAGGCAGAACCTGGTGAGATCAAACGCAGCACCTTACAAGAAAAGTTAACAGAACGGGGATACAGTAGCCGACACATGAGGATGTATGCGGACTCCGGTGTAGCGGCTAGACGATTTCAGCGGAGGCACCGCAATCAGTTGTGGCATTCAGACCTCAAATATGGCCCTTACCTCCCTATTGGTCCCGATGGCTCCATGAAGCAAGTCTTTCTTGTTACGTTTGTGGATGATGCCACACGACTCGTGTTACATGGGGCGTTCTATCCTGTCATGGATCAAACCATTGTCGAGGATTGCTTTCGTGCGGCTATTCAGAAATACGGCGTGCCCGAATCCGTGTACTTCGACAATGGTAAGCAATACCGAACCAAGTGGATGACAAGGACCTGCTCCAAACTAGGGATACGATTGCTTTTTGCCAAGCCGTACTCGCCTGAGGCCACGGGTAAGGTTGAACGATTCAATCGAGTGGTAGATTCCTTTCTAAGTGAAGCTGCCTTGGAGAAACCCAAGACTCTCGATCGGCTCAATGAGTTGTTCCAAATCTGGCTTAGTGAGTGTTACCAAACCAAGTCTCATTCTGCACTAGAACAGAAAATGAGTCCTGAAACCGCCTTTCGCAGCGACAAAAAAGCCTTACGTTTTGTCGATCCGGAAATCCTAGCGGATGCCTTTCTACATAGTGAACCACGCAAGGTAGACAAGTCTGGATGCATCAACTTCATGGGGAAAAAGTATGAAGTGGGTCTCCCTTTTATGGGCTACACCGTAGATGTGGTTTATGATCCGAACGACATCACCGAGCTGACCATTGAATATGAGGGTCACACCCCTTGGAGAGTTCGTGAACTGGTGATTGGGGAACGAGCAGGAAAACGCCCTCCTTTACCGGACCACCTCCAATGGCAACCGGCGGATTCCTCCAGATTATTGGCGGCCGCTACCGAGAAAAAGAGACAACGTCAGGAACAACAAAAGCCGGTGATCTCTTACCGTTCCGTACGGAAGGAGGAAAACGGTCATGTATGAGTCGTTTTATGGGTTAAGCCGAACGCCGTTTTCTCGAGATATCCCGACCGGAGAACTCTACGAATCGATGGTATTGGAAGAAACGCTAGGCCGGTTGGAGTATGCAGCGGAACGAAAATGGTTTGCCGTGATCACAGGCGAATGTGGAACGGGAAAAACAACCACCATTCGTCGTTACGCCCAAACCCTAGATACCTCCAGGTTAAGGGTATTGTACCTATCCGACTCCAAGCTGACCCCTCGTCATTTTTACAAAGGGTTACTAGAACAACTTGGTTGTGAGGCCAAATTTTATCGCGGAGATGCCAAACGTCAACTTCATCGAGAAATTGAGTTGATGCAAGGAATACATAGGCTACATCCCGTTGTCGTGGTCGATGAGGCCCACCTTCTCGACCGAGAAATGCTAGAAGAAGTCCGCTTTCTACTTAACGTGAAGATGGATGCTCAGAGTCCGATGGCCCTTATTCTGGTGGGTCAGAGTGAGTTATGGGATCGTCTTCAATTGCAAGCGTATGCCGCGATCCGTCAACGGATTGATGTCCAATGCAAGCTCACTCATTACGACCGTGCTGAAGTTGAAGCCTATATGAAACGGCATTTAGCCTACGCCGGCGCCACCCATGATATTTTTTCAGAGGCAGCGATTCATGACATTTACCAGTTTTCCAGTGGTTCGGCAAGACTCATCAATAAAGTGTGTACCCATTGTCTCATGTATGGTGCACAGAATGGTCATCGAATTATTGACGACCATATGGTCAAGCGGGTCATTCAGGGAGAGTTGTCCTAATGGGGCGCTGGGGAAAGATGAGCTACGATTCGCAGGCTAACCGGTGGATCATCCACCATCAAGGTCACCTATACCCTCTTCGTGGCGGAGAATGGTTCGGGCTTTCGATTGGTAAACATAGCATTCCATGCCAACTAGAGATGGACATAGAATGGTGCATTGTCATGCAGGGAGTTCGATTTTATTTACGAATGGGAGATATCTACAAAGTTGAAATTTAAAAATGGTGCGGCCGAGTTTAAAATTTAGAATATCGCCGACATGAAATTTGAGGTTATGGTCGAAATTCTTCTTTTTTTGTAGATTAGTAGTGTACTAGTTTTACAGAAAAAGGAGAGGAGCAGCATGACCTTCGAAGAAAAGAAGGAGGTATTCTGGTTGGTGCAAGATTATCGAAAGAAAGGCTGGACTATTACGGCTATTGCTGAAGAATTAAACATCAGCTGGCCAACAGCCAAAAAGTATTGTGAAAAGGTACCGGAAAAACAAACCCGCCCTAAAAGAGGCAGTAAACTCGATCCGTACAAAGAATACATACAAATGCGGATTCAAGAAGGAACGACGAACTGTGAAGTACTCTTGGAGGAGATTAAGGCTCGTGGTTATACAGGTGGGAAGACCCTATTAAAGGATTATGTGCAGCCTTTTCGAAAAGCTCCGCAAAAACAAGCTATCCCCCGTTATGAAACGGAACCGGGTGAACAGGCTCAAGTAGACTGGATGGATTGTGGGATTCGCCTTTTTAATGGAAAGAAGAAACGAGTCTATGGTTTTCTTATGACACTAGGCTATTCTCGAAAGAAGTATCTTCATTTTGTGGTCAATATGAAAATGGATACATTTCTGCGCTGCATGAGACAAGCCTTCGAGTACTTTGGAGGAGTTCCCAAACGAGTTCTTTTCGACAATATGAAAACCGTGGTTCAGAAAAGGTTACAAAAACAGGTAATCCTCACATCTGTATTTACGGATTTTGCCCAGTATTATGGGTTTCAAGTGGATCTCTGTCAGCCGGGAAAACCCAGAACGAAAGGCAAGGTAGAGAATGCTGTTAAGTATGTCCGCAGTAACTTCTTGCAACGGAAACATGAACCCAATCTGGAGGCTTGGAATCGAGATGCTCTTCAGTGGTTGCAACAGGTAGCCAATGCAAAACCGAACAGCACAACGGGTGTAGCTCCGGATACCCGCTTTCTCGATGAACAGAAATCCTTACTACCCATACTGAACATCGCCCCTTATGCGGTGGCAAAATGGGAAAAACGAGTCGTCTATAACGGTTATATTACAGTAAATAACAAGAAGTACAGTATCCCTTATGATGCCTCCCTTAAAGAAGTACGAATCAAATGGATTCAACCTGATTGGTTTGAGGTATGGGATCATGAAAGGAAGTTGACGGAATATACCCTAAACGAGGACCCGAACAAAAAAGTCATTTACAGACCGGAACACATCCCTAAAGTAAAAGGAGCTCCTGAACAAGGGGACCTAGGTTTGGCGACCTCCCCTCACGTTCAAAAAGCTCCGACTGTAGAAACTCGCTCTCTAGAATACTATGAAAGATTCCGAGAGGAGGGTTTCCCTTATGCAGTGTCTTGATCAATTACAAGAGCGATGCCTACAACTAGGATGGAAGAGCATTGCTCATCAATTGGATACCATCTTAGAGGATGCATCTGTAAATAGTATATCATATGCTGACTTCTTAGGCAGCCTGCTATCCTACGAAGAGAGCTCCAAAAAAGAATCATCCTGGAACCGTAGAGTGAAGAAAGCTGGGTTTAGCTATGTAAAGACACTAAGTGAATTCGACTTTAACGCTCAACCCACTGTAGATGAGCGAAGGATACGTGATTTACTAGCCCGGTCGTTTTACAGGGATGGAACCAACCTTTTGTTTTTGGGTCCACCGGGAGTTGGAAATTATCGAAAGAAGTAAGTTATGGAAAGATTCTCAGATAAACCCCGGTTATTGTGAAAGTAAATCCCAAAAATCTTTCCATAATAATCACTAGATTTAGCGGCAAAGATCCTGTAACCACTGAAGAATATCCGTGTTTTCCTCCCATGCGGGAGCATCCTTACTCACTACCTGAGGATAGGCAGCTTCCAAAGCCTTTCTTTTAAGCTCCGTATCGAACTTTAAGTAGATCTCTGTTGTAGTCACACTGACATGCCCCAACAAATCACGGATGTATATAAGATTGACACCAGATTCTAAAAGATGAAGTGCCTTTGAATGCCTTAGCATATGAGGGTGTATCCTATCCGGAAAGACCTCGTCTACGTGACATTGCTTTGCCTTCTTGAAATATTTTTCGAGGATGTATGTAATGCCAGGTCTTGTAAATGGTTGGTATCTGCTATTGTGAAATAAAGGGCTTTGCTGGCGACCGTTTTCAAGAAGGTGGTTTTCTGCCATGTAGCCTTCAATAATACTTCGAGTTTTTGCCATGATCGGGACATTTCTTTTCTTGTTTCCTTTTCCTTTCAAAGTGATGATCGCTGGTTGGGCTAACCTTACATCGCAAACCTTTAAATCGATTAATTCCTGCACCCTTGCGCCCGCGTCGTATAGGACAACCATTAAGGCCAAATCGCGGCGACCTCTTTTTGTGGATGTATCAGGCTGTTCGAACAAATAAGCCAACTGATCCATAGAGAGATGTGGAATTGTCTGCTGCTGCTTTTTCTTAAACGGGATGCCAAGAATTTTTTGGCTTTCAAACAGAATTTCTGGATTCTCGGTCTGCGCGTAGCGGAAGAAACTATGAATGGCGGCTAATCTTTGATTTCGGGTGCTCGTGCTCACATTTTTGGAGGTTTCGAGCCATTGTAAAAAATCCTTAATGCTCCGTGTTGTTACAGAAGTAAATGTGATCTTTTCTGGCCTGATCCGTTGTTCTTCTTGCATGAACATGAGAAATTGCTTAAAAGTATCTCGGTAGGATTTGATCGTGTTGGGGCTTACGTTTCTCTGTCCAGGCAGAAAGTCTGCCAAGTACCTTGCGAGTGTTTTTGCAAAATCAGTCTGTTTCATACCATACCACCTCCGGAATGATGTGTGAACAGAATTCTTCGATCTTGCATGTTATTTCTGGGTATAAATCTGCAGTTAACCGAAGATATCTTTGACTTCCGCGCAGGTCTTCATGACCCAGATAGGCGGAAAGGTAAGGGAGGCAATTATTAAGATCCTTTCCTTCTATAACCCATTTTTTCAAGCAATTTACGGCGAAGGTATGTCGCAAATCATGAATGCGAGGACCTTTTCCTCTGCCTAAATGGGAAATTCCCGCTTGGCGAAGCACCTCTCTAAAGATCTGGTAAATGGTTGACTCGGAATAATGACCACCGAATGGTGACGGAAAGAAATAAGGGTTTCCCATCTGTCCCAGAGCTACATTCCTACGATAATTCCGGCATCGTTCTGTAAGACTGTCTGCCATAGGCAGTATTCTTTCTTTATTGAATTTTGTATTTCGAACGTACAAGGATCCTTTGTTAAAATCAATGTCCTGTAGCGTTAGATGTAATGCCTCAGATATCCTGAGACCACATCCGTAGAGGATTCGCAATAAAAGAGGTAAAGCCAGATGGCGGCTAGGCGTACTGTCGTTTGGCGGATAGTGGTCGCATACATCAAGTATTCGCTTCATCTCCTCACTTGAAAATATGTAAGGAATGTAAGCATACCGGTCTACGGTAACCATCGCTTTGGGATAAATGAATGCAGGATACCCGAGGCGATTCATATATTCTGCCAACCCCCGCATCAATGAGATCCTTCCACATTGTGTAGATGTCTTCCCATTTGGCTTGTGAGCCGTCCACTCTATAACGACTTGCTTTGTTAGATGAATTTCCTTTAAGCATAGGTTGTAGACAAAGGAGTCGAAACTCTTCAGCAACTGGGCTCCTTTTTTGAATTTATAGCCCACAGCCCGCTTTTCTTTGATATAACCCTCGATTGGAACGGAAAGAACACTCCGAAATTGCTGTTTTTCAGTCATTCTGGAACACCTCCTCCGGGTCAATTGCACAAGCTTTTAACCCATTAAGATCCGTGTGCAGATACACCGAAGTAGATTTCGAGTCCACATGACCTAGGATTTCGGAGATAACCGCAAGAGATGCTCCTTGCTCCAAAAGAGTGCTTGCTAACGAGTGTCTCAGTGAGTGAAGCCCATGCCGTTTTCCGCGGGGAACTTTAATTCCGGCCCGACGGGTATATTTTGTAATAATATTATGGAGATTGGCGTTTCCCCCAAACGCTTCAAAAGGCGCATTCAAGCGAACAAATAGGTACGGTGCATCGCACACAGGCCTTGCATGTTGAAGATAATCAATAAGTGCCCAGCCGACATCATGAAGAATGGGGTATGTAACTTCAGCTTTTGTTTTTTCCTGAATGATGGTAATGGTTTTAGCAGACCAGTTCAGATTATAAAGTTTCAAGTTCTTTATATCACCGACTCGTATTCCTAGCTTTGCAACAAGAAGAAGGATCGCATAGTCTCGCTTTCCGCAGGGACTACCTCGATCAATAGCATCCAGCATACGTTTTACTTCATCCGGATCCCAAGTTGAGGGAACAGCAGGATAATAGTATTTATTCTGTCTCGGAACACTAAGGGATAAGTCTTTATCTATGTATCCGTGAAGGTAAAGAAATCTTAAGAACACTCTTAGAGCAGTCAGTATGGCTGCAATACTTTTTTCATGGTTTGGAAAAATGCTTATGACATAATTACTGATGATTTCCGGTGTGATTTTCCCGACATCCATTACCCTTCGCATTGACAAATAATCCACGAAAAAGTATAGTCGCTGAAGTCTGCTGCGCATTCCACGTAGAGAGTATTCATTGTTTTTGCATTCTTTCTCGTATTCCATTAGAACTTCCTCAAACTGTGGTGGCTTGATGTATCCCTTTTTCTTTTTAATTCTACGAATGATCACGCCATGGAGCTGGTAATCCCCTAGAAGCCGAATCGATCGGACGGCTTGTTTTGCTTTTTGAGGTATTGCATCAAGATAATAATCTGCAGTACAGCCGTATTTTTCTTTTAAATACTCCTTTCCTAATTTCTCAGAAAAATAGACTTCATTTCTATCTCGCGCAAATGCACAAATCCTGTTGAATGAAGTCCGGAATCCACATAGGGTGTTGTATGCGTAATTTAATTGTTTAAGTTCTTCAATGACCTCCGCCGCGAGCACCTCAATCGGTTTCATAGTTTCCATAGCTTACCTACCCCCATAGATTAGCTTTCACTATCTATTCTGAGGTGTTATGGAAACAAATTAAAGTGTACATTCGTTGAATATTAGGATATACACTAATTTCTTTCCATAACTGATTTCTTTCGATAATTGCCTTTATGGCAATCTTTCTATAATGGAAAAACCCATTTAGCCATTGGAGTTGCCTTAGAAGTTATTGATCAAGGGCATACTGCTTTTTATGTATCTTGTGAGGACTTCATTGAACAAGCCAATGAAGCCGTTGAGGAGAAAAAGATAGAAAAGTTTCTCCGCCGTTACACCCGGCCAACTGTCCTCATTCTAGATGAGGTAGGATACGCAAAGTTTGATCCCGTGAGTGCCCATATGCTGTTTCAAGTTGTCTCCAAGCGTTATGAAAAAGGGTCTATTCTTCTTACTTCGAATAAGTCCTACAGTGAATGGGGCGACATGCTGGGAGACACCGTGTTAGCTACGGCCATTTTAGATCGGCTGCTACATCATAGTAGTGTATTTAATATTCGCGGTGATTCGTACCGTCTTAAGGAAAAGATCCGCGCCGGGGTGGTCCCCACCTCCGCCGCGCCGACAACATAGGGGAAGGGGGTTCCCCCCTTCCCCTATATGTCACACCCACACCCTATCTGACCACATTCTAAAAAATTAACTTGGCTATATCCTAAACTTTTATTCCGGCCTTGACAAAATAGCTAGGATGCAGGGAACTATCTGCTTCCTAGCTTTCCTAGCTATTCTATTGGTCAGCTTAGGCGTCATCAGCTGGACAGCATACACCGTCAAACTATGGACATTATATTGGAGCACTAACACTTATAACTTTGTGATTATCTGATTTCTATTTTATATGACTATTATTTTTATTATTAATTTTAAAAATAAATGAAGGATAGGGGTATACTAGTAGTTAAGTTCTATAAGTCGAAGGTTGAGTGGCATCGTGGTGGACAACACACTGGTTAAAACTGTAACTCTATTAATTAAAGGAATAATAGATTATCTTAGTTATTATATGGCGAAATGACAGGAATGGTTTTCGGGTAGGAGTCGATGAATCTATAAATAACTGACTAAAATAATTAATGTAGGAGATAGTTTATGAAAACTATAGAGGAATATATCGCCCAAAGAAAAAAAGAGGACAATTTGAATGAGTTTAATTTGGAAGCTCGAATGGAGAATATGAAAACGTGTGTTAATTATGTATTTGAGTATTTCAATCAATATTTAGATATGGCAAAGATGAACGAGCAGACATTTTTAAATAATGAGAGACTTGAAAAATACAGGAAAACTCTCTCTCAATATGAGGCAGAAATACAAGAATGGGTAATTGGTATTTATGATCAATATGAAAAGCAATTAAATCGTTCCATCATCAACATTCTTAAGAAGGAGGAGCTTTTCTTTTTGTACCATTCCGACAGCGAATTCAGAAGCTTGTCATATGACTGTTACGCACAGTTAATTAAGAATAATCCGTTTTTGAAGGACCAAACCGAATTACTATTTCTGTTTATTAAGGATCATCATCATATCCAAAGTCAGCCGAAAGGTCATATTAATAGCATATTTATTTCAGAAGAAATAAATCAATGGGCAGAAGAAACGTGGAAAAAGTATATGGTTAATTTGTTCGTATTTGCTTCAGATTGGGTTAGTCAGTTTTTTAATAATGAAGAACAATGGCCGGTGAAGCACAGAATTAAGAGTAATGAAAGCTGGAGGAAATATGAATATGACTTTAAACAAAAAAGTAATTTATTTAATTTAAATTCGCTCTACACGAGAATATCGGGTAAACCTTTTGTTAAGGGTAAAAAGCAATTACTTGAAGTGATAATGATGTATTTCTGGTTGCATGAAATTGTGGGGGATGAAGAGAACTACTGGCAAGACTATTTGAGCAAATCAAGTAAAGTGTAAAATTAGACCCGCCATTTGTTGACCAGCGGACTATTCTTGAAAATGATCCATCAAGTTATAAAATTATATATTTAATGTACCAATATATTTATGTTCTCCCATGTTATCAACGTTTTCGTTGTCTAAAAAATCAACTGCATATTTGTCGCTTGACACAAAAATGTTAACCTTATTAGTTAGGCATTCAAAGATGATATCCCCTGCTGAGTTTTGAGTAATCTTGTTATAACCCTCATAATAATTTAAATGCTCAGATGGTGCTTCCCCTATAATTACAATTTTAGGGTCTAGTTTATCAAGAATTTCCTTTGGTACCTTTCCACTTTCCCTACCGTGGTGTGGAGCAAACAAAATATCTACTTTTGGCCAGTCAACTTTATCTTTGATTTTTTCCATGAAATTAGTTTCTAAATCGCCCATCCACAAAGCATCTATACCATCTTTTAAGCTGTATTTTATAATAGCTGATATATTGTTTGGGCTTTCTCCTTTTTTCGCTTTAGCTAACGCATCCTTAAAATCTGCATTGTCTGTATCAGGCCATAAAATATTAATACCTGAGCTTCCTCGTTCTTCGCATCTTTCATTCATCCATTTCCTACGAGATCCTTGTTTAATATGAAAGGCTTTATTGGAATCCCTAAGTTCACAGTATTTTTAAAAATCTAGGCTTTCATCTTCTTTTGTAGCTTCATTTTCAACACAGTAAAAATTAATAATCCCGATCCTATCGTCAAGATACTCCAAACCGCATAGGTGATCCTCATCAGGATGAGGCGATATAAACCTTTTGATTATCTTGTTATTTAACTCTGCTAAAATTTCATCAACAATCTTCTCTTTGTTCTCGTCAGAAAGACAACAATCTATAATCGTGAAATTATCAGAGTTATGGTAGATATAAAACATATCTCCATTGCCGACAGAAAACGATTTAATGATACTCATAATAACACACCTTTCTATGCTAATTTTTCATCATATTCTTCGTCACATACCTCAAGTAAAGTCCGCGCATAAGCTTTTGCTTTGTTATGGACAGATGATTGTGTGAAAAATAAAAGAACAATCATAACAAAGACAGTAACTGTAACAGCTAACCATACCTCAGGTGGTATTGCGTATAAATCAAAATGGTATCGTTTATTAATTAATGCGACTGTACCCAATAAAACTAGTAAGTTAACAAAAAGTCCCCACCATTTCATAGCCCAAAGATTCCGTGCAAACCCATAACTGATATTTTCATGAAATAGCAAATTATATGTTTCAGAGTCTCTTGCCTTTTTTAAAAGCCACTTAACTGCTGATTCATAAATTAAGTCAGCCTTCGCAGGGTCTACCAACTCTTCTTCAGGAGTAGGAATTACCAGATCGGGAACACAATTCTGGAGATATTTGTGGTATCTTCGTTTGGTGTATACATCAATATTCGTGTCCCTATGGCGAAGGAACCTTGTACTAGGCATTCCATCCCATTTGACTAGCAATCTTGCTTGTTTTCTCCACCCGATGTTTCTAGACAACTTCCCTAATAAATAAGAGATAGCTAAGAAAAAGATTGTGCCAACAGCTACGGAAATTAAATCTCTTAGAGCTGGAAATAAGCAGTAGACTGTTAGAAATCTAGGTGAAAGGATGATCAATGCAGGAACGTGCATTTCTTTCATAAGAATCAAAGTAATCATTCAACCAATCCATTTTTCCAACTTCCTTTCATATTAAATTTTTAGTTGTAACAACTAGTGCTTCCAGTTTTGGTAAATAGGCACCATAATAGGATGAAGTTGTCTATCCCGGATATATTATACAACCATATTGTTACGTACGTAAATACTAAGAAGGGGAAACCTTTGTAGCTTCTAGAAAAGATGCCGTAGAACATCTGCAAGGTCTTACTTGGGATATGTTAAAAGAAGCTCAGAAGGTGATTGCAAAAGTGATTGGATTTAATCGTAGATCTTTAGTTGTAGAGATTGGTGGAATAACGGTGAACGTACCTCTAGAAGATTTATCATACGAATGGATTGATGAGTTATCTGACAAATATAAAGTAGGTCAAGAGCTAGTTGTCCGTGTCGTAGAACTAAACCGAAAAGAAAAACATGTAAGGGTTATAAAGCGCTGCTACCTAACCCATGGCCCGATTGTGCTCTAAGGTATAACAAAAAAAATCAATACATTGCACGGTGAGTGGAGTACAGGAATACGGCGTCTTTGTTAATTTAGAACCAGGGGTAGACGGGTTAATGAAGTTGCCTTCTCCGAAGGTTGGCATGGTCCATAAAGGAGATCAAGTATTAATCGACATTCACGAAATCTCCAACAAAGACAAACAAATACGTGGAGTTATTTTGAAAAAAATCTAAACGAAAACTCCTTTTTAGGAGGTTTTAGGTGGTGTTTAAGTGAACGAAAATATTCCAGCCCTATCCCTTTCCCCATTTTCCATGCTCATGAAATACCAAATTAGATGGGGAAAGATAGAGACAAAAGAAAAGAAAATCTCACTAAGTGAAAACGAACAAAGAGTACTAAAGCGCTTTGAAGTTTGGCAGTATGCTACGAAAAATCAATTAGCAAAGCAACTCAGTCGTAATTTACGACGGGGAAAAGTGGCTGTCGATAGATTAAGAGATCTGGGTGTGATTGTAGAACATGGGTTAATCCATCCCCTAACAGGAGCCAAAAATCCTATTTATACTTTGCATCCGAATCTTGCCAAAAAATTAGGTGTTCAAAATGAACCAACCAAAAATATAGAAAACCTTCTTCGAAATATTCTATTAAACCAAGTGTTTGTCCGTTTTTCTGAAGTAGATGAGCACGTAGAGATTCTTCCGTTTCCAAGTCCATTTGATGGTGCCCTAACTCTTAATAAGATAGATTATAGACTAGGGATTATAAGGGGATCGATGCAGCCTATCGTTAAGCATTTTTTATATCACAAGGAAAAAATGAGGACACTTCTTGTTGTAGAAGATCTGAATCAAGCAAATGAGTTATTAGCGATTGAAAATCCCTTTTTTCGAGTAACTACGGATTATCATCTACTGAAAACCGATTTAAGTAAAAGTTTTTATAGATCCGAAAATGGTGACTGGGTATCTGAATTAGTTCCTGTCTTTAAATCAAAAGAAAGGGACGATAGACCATCGAGAGTGGCTTCTTCATTTGAAAACTATAAAACATCGTGAATAAGTGAAAGTGGTTAGACATAGTCTAGCCACTTTTTAGTTTTTTAGGATGGTTACCAGTTTGAAAGGAGGTCGTAGATCTTAAAATCAGCTTAAGGAGTAGTGCCAGCAAAACACGGTAAGTACGATAAACATTAAAAAACATTGTCTCAAAGGTCTTAATCTAGAATAGATTGAGACTTTATTTGTGATTACTTTTGAAACATTATTTAGCAAGCTGATTATCCAATACAAAGTGTTTAACAGAATAGTCTCAATAATATTTGTTTATGAGATGAAAGTTATTAAGCTAACGTGAGAATAGTGCAGTAATAACTTTTGATAAATCTATTTAACTTGTGGGGACATATAACTGAAACGGCCAAGAAAGAACAGGGTAGAGAGCCGCCTAGTTTAAATCAACGATCCTTTCTTACTTTAACTAGTTGTATAATTTATATTATATGTAAATTATAGTATTTGAAAGCAGTAGTGTTGCATTAATATTTTCTAATTATTTTTAATATTGATGAGTGCAGAAAAAAATCCTTTATAGTGGATGTACAGCTGATTCCTGTCCCCAAATCCAACATAAAGGAGAAGCCTATGGACAAGAATACACTACTTTCATCATTTGGTAAATGGATTGCTCTCCTATCAGTTCTGTAAAATTTCTACAAAGAGTGGAAGAAACCCAGCAAGATAAGTATGTGAAGAAGCTATCGACTAAAGCCTACCTTCTGGTATTTTTACATGCCCAACTTCAGCAGAGAGAAGGCTTACGTGTTTTCCGGAATATTTTGTCGTGGAAATCGCTGGAAAAAATGATCACACAAATGGAAATTCTCATTGATGAAAAAGTTGTCATGTACGTGTTTGATCGAGGCTACGTCGATTATGAAAAGTTTGATCGGTACTGTGACCATGGTATTTTCTTCGCGACAAGGTTAAAGAAAAACGCGATTTTCAGGGTCTTAGAGTCGTTTAAAGTACCTGACAATTCACCCATTCTGATTTCATGGGGCTCATGGGAACCCCATGAAATCAGAATGGATAATGTCTTAAGATTGATTGAAACCACGGATTCCGAAGGAAAAATCATTCGATTTCTTACGAATCGGTTTGATCTAGAAGCCGAAGAACTTGGAGAGTGTTTTGGGACTGTACTGGGATTGGAAAGTACAGCCTCTCAAAAACGTAGATGGATACCGATGAAAGTGGTCGCCAGTTGATAGGTCTCATAACCCTCTTGACGAAGTTTACTGGGTGAGCTGCTTGAGGGAAAACCTCACGAGCAATTCTTATGGGGAGGGGCTGGAAACGGATTGCAAACGACACCGCGCCAGTCCTTTACCCGAAGCTGTTTTTTAAATGGGTGAAACAGCATTTAAAAATCAAGCCCCTTTACGGAACGGACGAAAAAGCCGTATTAAATCAAGTGTATCTCTCCTTGATTTACTTACTGTTTAATGGTAATGATCCAGATGGAGACACAATCTAAACAATCTCTGCTGCAAATTACACGCTGGTTAAAAGTATTATTATGGAAACCTTCAGATACATGGACAGCAAGGTTAAGACCACACCCAAGTTGAAATGTAAAGTTGTTCACAGGAACTACATTTCATGGGATAAAATAAAATGGACAGTGATCACCTTTACTAGGTTATCGGTTCTTTGGCCCAAGGATACCAAATCCTTAATATGAATATTTCGTAATTAATCCAGACTATTTTTATGCAACACTACTGAATTGAAAGTTATTTTTTATATGGATTCTATTGAATGAAGTCATATTAACGTATCATTTTCTAGCAGAAAGATCTCAAAAGAAGATGAAAAATAAAATGTAATTAGATGTCATCTCTTTTGAGTTCGGTGTTATTGAATTACGGTACGCTAGGAATTGTTAGAGGATAATAAAATAGAAATTTTACCATTAAGGAAAATCGGGTGTTTACTTTATAATCTAAGAGAGTGTAATTAATTAAGCCTAACTCTGAGTTGTGTCGGCTCCCTCCATTAGACCAATATTGGTGCCCATTTACATAAAACTTGTCTAATCATCTTATATCTTTATTCTTTTGTCTTATTCTTTTGCCTAATAACACTTAAAGTATAGCTAACTAACTTTTAAAAACAAATAACTGAAAAGAGCTGCGTCAAAAGCTTAAATTTCTATCAACCTTAGAACAGATTTTTATATTCCAGTGATTCATCTTACGATATAAGGTGGCTCTTGTGATACCGAGCTTCCGAGCCGCTTCACTTATACTACTAGCTTCTTGAAGGGCTTTTTGGATAGTCTCTTTTTCTATATCCTTCAAATTAACAATTGAACGTATGGGGGTGCTTATATGCTTCCGAAGCACATCGGGCAGGTGAGAGAGTTCAACAGCTTTCTCTTCTTTAGCCAGCAGGAAGGAGCGCTCCATAATATTTCGCAATTCACGGATGTTACCAGGCCAGGAATGTGTCTTTAAGACTTTAAGCACCTCGGGGGATAGAGATAATGGTCCTTTCTTATAATATTTATGAAACTCTCTTAGAAATTGCAGGGCTAAGATCTCAATGTCTTCGGATCGCTGTTGCAAAGCAGGAATATTAATCATGAAGACGTTAAGACGGTAGAATAAATCTGATCGAAAAGATCCTTTGAAGGCAATCTCTTCCACCAAGTGACGATTGGTCGCGGCGATAATTCTAACATCTATATGTCTTTCCTTATGATCTCCGATTCGAACGACTTTACGGTCCTCCAATACACGAAGCAGGGTTACTTGCAACTCAAGAGGCATCTCCCCGATCTCATCTAGAAACAGAGTTCCCCTATGTGCAGCCTCAAATTTACCGATTCCACCGCCTTTTCTTGAGCCGGTAAAAGCACCTTCAATATAACCAAATAGCTCACTGGCAATAAGTTCACGAGGGATGGCACCAGCGTTTACTGCTATAAAAGGCCCTTCCTTTCTTGAGCTCTGCTGGTGGATAGCCCTAGCCATTACTTCTTTCCCTGTACCGGTGTCCCCCAGAATGAGGACGTTGGCGTCACTCTCTGAGGCAATTTTAGCTATTGAAAGCTCCTTTTTAAAGAGAGGATTACGAGTCCGAATTCTATCGAACTGAAACTCTTGGAGAAGTGGCGTATCTGCGCTATCTTTTCTTTTTTGCAAGAGTCGGATGAACCGAGAGGTCCCAAGAGGATGTACTTCACTCTCATGATAATAAGATAGTTCATTTAGCTCATGATCAGAGATAAGTTCCCCTACTTTCGCCCGGACATGAGAAAAAGCTTCCCGACTGACGTATATTACTTTATTGTCCTCGTCTATCACTAAAATTGCTTCAGGAGAGATTTTCCCCCATAAGTCCATGATAGCTCTCCACTGATCTTCTTCAAACTCTACCTTATTCTGATAGATTGTTTCATTGAGCAAGGGCTTGGCAACAATAGGCTGGTCAGAACTCCACAAGATATCAAATTGCCCTTGTAAGTTTGCTTGTCCAATCCAAACTTTTCGAGAAAGATGGTGATTTCGATTCATCTGCACAGGTCCGCAGGGGGAAGGGAAGGTTCGTCCATATAGAAACTTTAATATTTTCTCTACCTCTGCGGTTCCTGACACAGAAAGAGCTTCGAAGATCATATTCACTCCAATATAGGTACTGCACATTACCGAGGAAACGACTGTATCCTCCCCGAATTTATCTTTCATTCCTTTAACGAAGACATGGTTATCTAAATTCTCTATGGATTGAAAATAGCTCACACCACTATAATGACCTGCAGCATACTTTGGGCCCATCTTTTTAATTTCAAGTTCAGTCGTAATTGGACTAAAAATCGGAATCTGCTTGGGATTGAGGTTTAATTCATAGTATTGCTGATAAAAATGTAAAATGCTTTCTCCTACCAGGGTGGAAATAATGGCATCAGGTTTTAGTCTTTCTATTTCTTGTAGGAATGTAGTGAAAAGCTTGTGCCCAAGGGGAACATATTTCTCATCCACGACCGTTCCATTTAGTTCTAGTAGGAGCTGTCTAATTTGCTGATTGGTGTATCGAGGATAGATATAGTCGTTACCAATCAAATATATCTTCTTTCCAATGGAAGGCAAGATATATTGTAAAATTGAAACAATTTGCTGGTTAGGGACCTCTCCTATGTAAATGACGTTGGGGTGGATTTCTTGACCTTCATATAGAGTAGGATATACAAGTAAACACTCATATTGCTCTAATACGGGAAGAATTGCTTTCCGACATGCTGAAGTATAGCAACCAATAAATATTTTGATCCCTTCCTTCGCTAATGCCAAAGCTTGCTGATAACAAATTTGCGGATCCGACTGAATGTTACGTAATTCAAAGGTAATATTCAGGTTATGAGGTCCCTTTTTACAATTATATTCTTCCAGGGCATATTGAGCGGTTCGAAATTGTCCTTGCTCTGTTGTGGAAGTAGTACCTGTGAGAGAAAAAAGTAGACCAATACGAAAAGATATCATCAACGTCTTCTTCCTTCCTGTTTAAATATAAGACAGTGTATACAAATGGTACAGTTTACATGTTTCTTTGATATTATACAATATAATACAATATTTTTAGAATTTTTTAAACATAATTTGTATTATTTCGATACATAACCATTTATTACTCTTTTATTCATTTATGGAATATAAAGCGTTTTTATAATTGGCACGCCTTTTGCAATGTAAGATAGCAGATCAACCAAGAGATCCATAAGGGTCCAGGGCGATCCAACTAAATAACCGATGCGAAAGGGGTATGAGGATGAGACACGGAGACATTTCTAGCAGTCACGATACGGTAGGAGTTGCGGTGGTGAATTATAAAATGCCGCGCCTCCATACACGGGAGGGGGTCATTGAGAACTGCCATAAAATTGCAGAAATGATCGTAGGGATGAAGCAGGGCTTACCTGGTATGGATCTTGTTATTTTTCCGGAGTACAGTACTCACGGAATCATGTACGACGAGCAAGAGATGTATGACACCGCTTCTATTATTCCAGGAGAGGAAACAGCAATCTTTGGAGAAGCTTGCCGTAAGGCTAATACGTGGGGCGTCTTCTCGTTGACAGGAGAGCAACATGAGGATCATCCAAATAAGGCTCCTTACAACACATTGGTACTCATAAATAATAAAGGTGAAATAGTACAAAAGTATAGAAAAATTATCCCGTGGTGTCCGATTGAGGGTTGGTATCCTGGTGATACTACGTATGTAGCTGAAGGGCCAAAGGGCTTGAAGATAAGTTTAATTATATGTGACGACGGTAACTATCCGGAAATCTGGCGTGACTGTGCAATGAAAGGAGCAGAACTCATTGTGCGTTGTCAAGGTTATATGTATCCTTCAAAAGAGCAACAAATTATGATGTCCAAGACAATGGCGTGGACCAATAATACCTATGTGGCTGTTGCAAATGCAACTGGCTTTGACGGGGTGTATTCCTACTTCGGTCATTCGTCCATCATTGGATTTGATGGACGTACGTTAGGTGAATGCGGAACAGAACAGAATGGTATTCAGTATGCGGAACTCTCCGTTTCTCAGATCCGTGATTTCCGCAAAAATTCTCAATCTCAGAACCACTTATTCAAGCTTCTCCACCGTGGATATACGGGCTTAATTAACTCTGGGGAGGGTGATCGGGGCTTAGCGGAGTGTCCATTTGAATTCTACCGTACCTGGGTACTAGATGCTGAGAAGGCAAGAACAGATGTAGAAAAGTTTACGCGTACTACTGTAGGTACAGCTGAATGTCCAATGGAAGGCATCCCTCATGAAGGATTAGAAAAAGTGGCCGGTATAAAGTAATTGATTAAATGCGGGCCAGGCATAGAGCCTGGCCTATTCTATTTAGGGAGGAGTGGCTATGCCATTTATCACAGATAAATTAAAGGGTATGGAACAAAAATCCATTGTACTCCATTCAGAATCTCAAGTGGATATAGAAGGAAAACATTTAGTTACTCGCTTTCGGTTTAAAGCCGAAGACGTGGTCGAGAAACTGCGAGCTAGGATTTATGGACAGGATGAGATCATCGATCGTTTGGAAGAGACTCTGAAAATCATCTGGTCCGATATCTCAGATCCGTTTAGACCGCTCTATGTGGGTTTGTTTCTCGGTCCTACAGGTGTAGGAAAAACGGAAATGATTCGAGCCTTAGCCGAAGCTATCCATGGTCAGCCAGAAGCCTTCTGCCGAATCGACATGAACACCTTATCTCAAGAGCATTATGCTGCCGCATTAACTGGTGCTCCACCAGGGTATGTTGGTAGTAAGGAGGGATCCTCTTTATTTGATCCTTCTCTCATTGAGGGGACCTACAGCAAGCCGGGAATTGTTCTGTTTGATGAAATGGAGAAAGCGAATGACCAAGTCTTACAATCCCTGTTAAATGTGATGGATAACGGGGTCATGGTTATACCCACAGGGGAGAAGAAGATTAATTTTAGGAACTCTATGATCTTTATGACAAGCAACCTAGGAGCGGAGGAAATCATGGAGTTTGCCCATGATACTTTAAAAGGGAAATGGAAGCGTTTGATGTACCCGCTACATCCGAAATACTGGGGGAAAGAGAATCTGTTACAGGGAATCGTTCAATCTAAGCTTGAAAAACGGTTTACCCCAGAGTTTATTAATCGGTTCGATGATATCTTCGTCTTTAACTGGTTGGAGAAGGAGGGGCTCAATCCCATACTGGATACCTTTATGGCATCGCTCAATCGAAGAATTACAAAATATCAATGTATGATTAAACTAGATGAAAGTGCCAAGGAATTTTTGTTAAAAAAAGGCTTTGATAGGAAATATGGAGCCAGGAATTTAAGAAGGACGATCCGAAAGTACGTAGAGGTTCCTTTGGCTGCCCATTTAAGTAATCGATTACAACAAGATCAAGCCATACAATATATAGTAAGCAACTCCGGTGATGCATTAGCATGGAAGGAAGAGATATTATAGGGAAGGATGAAAAGGGATGGGAACGGTTGGACTTATGTATGTTGGAGCAGTTCTCTTTGTAAATAGCCTAATGTTACTTGGAAAAGTAGATGGGAAAAGTGCAGGTGTTTTTAATCTCTTCATAGGTACCTTACAAGTCATTACCCCTTTTTACTTAATATTTACAGCGAATGGTGACTTGTGGGCGATATTTAATGCCTCCGGTATCTTCTTGTTTGGTCTCACTTACTTATATGTAGGAATTACAAATTTGAAAGGATATGATGGTTCTGGTGTTGGATGGTATTCTTTATGGGTTGCCATATTAGCCGTAGGCTATGGAATCATGAGTATTGTTGAATTTAATGATCTTAAGTTTGGGGTTATTTGGTTCATGTGGGCCTTCCTTTGGACCTTATTTTTCCTTCTCCTTGCTTTGAAAAAAGAGATTTCTATATTTACTGGATGGGTTACCCTAATCCAAGCTTGGGTAACTGCTACCATTCCAGCTTTCTTGACCCTCATTAATAAGTGGGAAACAATAGGAACTATACAAGTCTATATAATTTCACTAATCTGTATATTCGTTTTTGCAACAATATTTAACATTACGAGAAAAAGAAACCAAAATAAAGGGAGTAGTCACGGTACAGTAATATAAAAAAATGATTGAAAGTACGTATTGCCTAGAGAAAAAAGGTTGGACTGTGGGGAGATTGCACAACGCCAAGACTTAAGAGCTTTATTAAAGTTTATCTAGACCGGTCTTGGCTTTGTAAAGGTATAAGAATATATCGCCCATATATCTTTCTTGATGAAAATTATTGATTGAGTTAAGAATACCGTAGTGAAGAAATGGATGATAATTTAGGCCTTTAAATGTTGTTATGATATTTGAAATAAATAGCTTGAGTAAAAGGAGACAAGCTTTCCTAAGTATAAAGAATCCCTCTTAGGAGAATGACAATGATACTATATAAACTGGTATATCTTTTGAGAAAGATTGAAAAGGAAAAGGAGCATCTAAATAAACTTGTTGTTAAAAAGGGAATATCTAGTCATGATGTACTAACAGCGAGTCAGGAGTTAGATAAAATAATTGTGGCTTATCAGAAAACACTAGTAACTATTTCTAGGTATTAAGTCATTCAATTACATGCTAATTATCAAGTCCTGCTCAATGCTACTGTTTTGTTGCAAGACAGTGACGAACTTCATGGTATTATTAGTGGCATCATATATATCGCCGAGCAATTCACAGAATCGGTCACTATCGCCGCTGCTTCGATGGAAGAACATTCCGATGTAAGTTACGTTGCTTGCGGATGAAGCGGAAAGCCGTTCCGAGCAGTCTAGTAAACTTTCAAGGATTGCACAGCGGTTTAAGGGGTAAGGGAAAGCTACTCCTTGTTCAGGGTTAATATGTAGTTCTTCAGTTCTAAAGTAAAATTTTTGCTATTTGTATTTTTATATACACATATATATATTTGGAGTCCAAAAAGACGATTCTCTTATGTAAAGAAGAACCATCTTTTGTTCTTTATGCTAAATATTAGATTCGTCGTATTAATAAATGAGTCGTAACCCCGAACTATATAATTAAGCATACCTTTTGGTAAGCATGGCAAATAGCCGTATATCATTAATTTTTTCAACGGATATACGGCTATTTTACTTTCCACACGTTTCTTGGATATTTTTTGACCAAGGCATGTATTGATTTAAAATTTCTGAGTTTCGATGGATATCCAGATTGGGTAGATCCTTCCCTAGTATTTTTACAAGGTAACGATAGAAATCTACTCCATTTGCTTTGACTGTTTCTGCGATGGTTAAACAGATCGCGTTGGCTGTTGCACCGTCTTCACTAACAGAATGGAGCCAGTTTTTTAATAGGACAATGGTCGAACCTTAGAAGGGCACACTTTGATACACCCAATTATAGGCGTTAGATTGATCTGATTTACTATGGATCGGTTAATAATCTGTCCAGGAGTTTCATCGACATGGATAATCGACTTTGCCAGCATGAAACCCTTCAATTGTGCATAAATAGGCGATAGCCAATTGTGCTCCCAATTCGATAGATTCTTATCATTGGTCATCACTAGGCACTTAATCTACATTAAGTGTCTAGTCAAGCTGTAAATTTTTGATAGTGCTTTATTGAAAGCTATTTATTAAGTTTAAACTTTAGCTTCTTCTTTGGCTGTCCTGCATGGAAGGAGTTTTTTTATTGGTGAAACATCCTGCAGAAACGGCAGGAATGCAGAATAACAATTTCAAAATCGTGTTTTAGCCTTTTAGAGAGAGTAGGTTACAAATCTTTTTGTGCATAGTCGTAATTTGTCTTCCTTATAAGGAGAAATCTTGTTGTATTTTTCTGAAAAAAGTAGTTGACGAAAACAATCGATGCAATTAAAATATACGCAAATATACAAAAAACGAAAATGAATTCCGATAATCGAAATTTGAAAGGGTGATCATGATGACCACTTTTCATGAGGAGCTATTGAGATCAGCTGATGAGGTTATGACTCCAGAACGATTAGGGGCATCCAGAATGACAAGCCTCAGCTTTAGCCGAAGCATGCTTCGAAAAGTCATGAATCAAAAATGGGAAATTAAGCGTATTCAATTTGAATTGGATGAACAGGGATATGGTGAAGCTTGCTATTCGATTGAGACGGGAAACGAAACTTATTACTTTGTTGTCTTCTCCCATCAATTGTCTGATCAGGAGAGAAGCGACCGAGTGATTGCGGAAAGATGGGACGTAACGTTTGCTTTATGTGAAGGCCCGTTGACAGAAGAGAAGAAAGAGCGGCTCCGCCAAGGACTTCCTTATCAGGAAGCTGGCCGCGGAGATGCGATGGACCTTGTCTGGTCGAGGGCGAATCGCAGTACGCGAGTATTTGAATCTATCATCCAATCATTAGTACAAGGCCAACAGCCGGACTCCCGATTTTTGGCTGAGGCTGGCTATCTGCTTCGTACCACAGCGGTTTACGGGAATGGAAAATTCGGAATCGCCCCATATGAAAAATTGAAGCCGGATCATCCCTTCTATGGAGCGTTCCGAGCGCAAATGTTTGCCGTTTGGATGATACGCCAATTCAGCTTTGAAATGCTGGATCATATCGCCAAGGCGCAGAATCCGCAAGCCGCTCAGCTTCATCCCGATTTGAAGCGATTCCTGGGAATCGGAAATGCCACCGGACTTGGCATGGTGCCCTACTTAATCTCTCATCCGAAGTTGATTCATGCTTGGATTCACATGAGAGAAACAGCCATGGCCCGCGTCATGGGCGTGAAGGCATCCCAAGCAGAGGGCAATAAGCTATTAGGACACATCGAACGTTGTATTTCCTACTTTTTGGAGTCGCCTTTGGTTCATCTTCAAGCTTTCACCAAACCGGAAGTGCTGGCAGACGAGCTTAAGCAAGTTAAACAGCTTGCGGAAAAGTTCATCGAAAAAGGCGAGCTTCCTTGGAGTGAACTATCTGAAATCGCTAAAGAATCATTTGGGGTAGAAACCCAGGAATTATTGAATGCCTTAATCATGGAGTTATATCCTCAGCTGATTTTAGATCTTGAGGATCAAACCACCGTGAAAGAAGACTATGATCTCATCCCTCAGATGAGAATCAAGGAATTGAGAGCCATTGTCCGTGAAAAGTATGCTTGGGCTCTCCGCTATGACTTCTCGGACAAAGATGAGCGAAAGTACTTTTGGTACCGCTCAGCGGAAAAGGAAGAGCCCCGCATGGGAGAAAGAGGGGTTGATCCGGGAGAAGATCATGAAATGCCCATGGGCATCGCCCTGCAGGTACAACATCTCAACGAGACATTGGGAGAGGCAACCGACTCGGAGGTGGTCGCGAAGTTCGTGCTCCGTCATCCGCAGCATAAGGCGATCATTCGCCGTATTCAGTCGCTTAAGGATGAGCCTTATGCCGAAATTCATGGGAACCTGCTCGCTAAAGGGTTATTGCCGATTCACTTATTGCGATTTAAATTGGCCATGTTTGGGGCAGAGCGGTTCGATCCGCAGTCCAATCGCTGGGTAAGAGTGACTTTGTTTCAAGGAGCGCCGTTAGTAGAAGACATCGGAGAAGAATTTGAGGACGATTGGATTTTTCCAGCCATTCCTCGACTGGAGGTTATACAATGAACAGCTTGGCAAAAAAAGACATGATTATCATTGATGGTTTGGAACTGTGTAATTGGGATCGAAATCTTTTGCTGGAGCTTCATAAGGGAGAAGTCACTTGTATCCATGCTTGCGTTGGGCTCTGGGAAAATGCGAGAGAAACGCTGGGGAAGATCGGGCGCTGGTATCGTTTTTTTGAAGAAAACGCAGATCTGATCATCCCGGTCAGGACAGGCGAAGATATCCTAAAGGCCAAAGCGGAGGGCAAGGTAGGCGTTGTTCTAGGCACACAAAATGCTTCTCCTATTGACGATGATATTGCCTTGATAGAGGTTTTCAATAACTTAGGCTTAAAAATTATGCAGTTGACCTATAACAATCAGAATCTGATTGGCAGCAGTTGTTACGAAAAAACGGATACGGGTCTTTCCCGCTTCGGAAAGAACGTAGTTGCAGAAATGAACCGAGTCGGCATGCTCATCGACTTATCGCATTGCGGTGACCAAACAACACTGGATGCCATTGAAGCATCGCGTCGCCCAGTCTCTATCACGCATGCGAATCCCGATTGGATTTATCCATCTAGACGCAATAAATCGAGGGAAGTACTTCATGCCTTGAAAGACAATAGGGGGATGCTTGGACTGTGTGTATATCCCTTCCTCATTAACGGTGCAGCTACGACGATGACGGAGTTTTGTGAACTGGTTGCTCGATCTGTTGATTTTATGGGTGTGGAGCAGGTTGCATTGGGAACAGACTTAACGCTGAACCTTGATGATGAATTCCTGAAATGGATGCGCATGGGGCGCTGGACTTTTGAAATGGATTACGGTGCAGGATCGAAGGACAATCCGTCTTGGCCGGCATGGCCTGCTTGGTTCCAAGGACCGGCCGATTTCCCGAATATTGCAGACGGATTGCTGGCCCATGGCTTCAGCAAGCAAGATGTTTATGCCGTAATGGGCGGGAATTGGCTGAACTTCTTTACGGAAAGCTTCAAATCGGAAAAGGAGTTGAAGGTATGCGTGTAAGCTATCCAGAACTATACGTCCTTTGCAAAAAGGCGCTGGAATCCTGCGGGCTGCCCTTAGGCTCCATTGAAGAAGCGGCGGAAACGGCAGCGTGGGCGGAGTTTGTGGGATTAAATGGGGTGGCGCAGCTTGCAGAAGTATTGCCTCAGTTGGAGCGGGCCGATGTTTCTGCGATTCACATTAGTTCCGAGTCCGATCGACTTTCCCTGATTGACGGCGCTGGCCTTCCTTCTTTATTGACGGGAAGGGCGGCAGCAGATCTGGCTTATGCTCAAGCAAAGGAAAGAAAGATTGGGATCGCAGAGGTAATAAACACTCGTCCATCCGATTGGCTTGCCCAAAATGCATTGCAGATAGCGAAACGGGGATTGGCTTGCACGATCCTTTGGAGTGATCGGGATGGCGATCATATGGCCATGATGACTCCGACTATGCTACAGCCTGTGATCGCCAGCAAAGGAACAGGATCATCCTATATATCTAGCTTTCTGATTCTTTGTGCCGAGCCAGGCTACCTTCCTATAAGTATCCAAGATCAACAATCGTCAGAAAGACTCCAAGAGAATTGGGATCACGCGATGAAGTACGGAAAAGAAGTGAACGAAGAGTCTTGGACTGTGCTGGTTTCTGCAGCCAGTCAAGTCTTGGTGGAAGCAACGGAGCAGTCTCGCCTAAGAGGAGCGGGAGAAGGGGCAAGCGAATAGCTAAACAGGGAGAGGAGATTAACCATGGAAGCGACCAAAAATCTAGAAGTAATCAAGAATTTCATCGATGGGCAATTTGTAGCAGGCAACGGAACGGAACAGCAGGAAGATATCAATCCGGCAGATAGACGGGATGTGATTGCCCTGGTGCAGCCTTGTACGGAAAAAGATGCGCTGGCAGCAGTGGAAGCGGCCAGCCGGGCTTTTCGGACGTGGAAAAAGGTCCCTGCCCCGCAAAGGGGAGCCTACTTGTTCAAAGCTGCCGATATCATGGAGGCACAGCAGGACGAGTTAGCCCGGCTGATTGTCCGTGAAATGGGGAAAACGCTGGCAGAAGCGCAAAAGGAAGTCGCTTATGCCGTCAATATTATCCGATTCTATGCGGGTGAAGGAACCAGATTAAACGGAGGACTCGTATCATCCGATCATCCAGATGTACAAATCCAGCTGATCAAAGAGCCGATGGGCGTGGTTCTCGCAGTGACGCCTTGGAACTTCCCTCTATCGATTCCAGCGTGGAAAATTGCTCCTGCTATAGTGGCCGGGAATACAGTTGTTTTCAAGCCTTCCTCCGATACGCCATTAGTGGGCATGAAGTTGATGGAGATCCTGCAGCAGGCTGGCCTTCCGGCTGGGGTTGTGAACGGAATTGTCGGGCCTGGAAGATTGGTGTCAGGTTTGATTCAGCATCCTGCTGTTCAAGTGATCACGTTCACAGGATCCAATCGAGTAGGAAACTTGATTTACCAGGAAGCGAGTAAGGACATGAAGCGCGTGCAGCTGGAAATGGGCGGAAAAAACCCGCTTCTCGTTCTCGATGATGCGGATATCGACTTAGCTGTGGATTTAGCAGTGCGTGGAGGATTTGCCCAGGCAGGCCAAGCTTGTACAGCAACCAGCCGAGTGATTGTGCAGTCTGCCGTAGCGGAGGAGTTTACGCAAAAGCTGGTTGAAAAAGCCAAGCAGATCAAGGTCGGAAATGGAATGAGCCCAGGAACTGAAATGGGGCCGCAGGCCACGGCTGGCGAACTGGCTTCCACTTTACAGGCGATTCAAGATGCTGTGAACGAAGGGGCAGTTGTATTAGCAGGAGGGTATACCCCGCAACATGATGAAACCGAGCATGGGTATTATGTGAATCCTACTGTGTTGGGGAGCGTAACGCCTGCCATGAAGATTGCTTTGGAGGAAGTATTTGGGCCGGTTATCGGCATCATTGAGGTCGAGAGTGTAGATGAAGCGATAGAAATTGCCAACCAAATCGAATTTGGTTTGTCCTCAGCGGTGTGCACCAAGAGCTTGAAGAATATGAACAAATGCTTGCAGGAAATTGAGGCAGGGTTGGTTAAAGTGAACATGCCCACAACCGGTACGTCTTTCCAAGCTCCATTTGGAGGATACAAGGGCTCCAGCAATGGTATCTTTAAAGAGCTGGGAAGCGAAGCGATCGATATCTATACTAGGACCAAAACCGGATATATTTTATATAGCTAAAAGGAGGAAGCGGCATGACGACGAAAACGAAGTCGGAAACATCATCAACGGTACTGCGCGCGATTAAAGTATTGAATTACTTGAAGGAGGTTCCTGGATCGCAGGCACTATCCGATATCAGCCAGAGCTTGGACTTGTCGCCGACGATCGTTCATCGTTTGCTGACCACTTTAAAATCGGAGGGCCTGGTTTTCCAGGACCCCCGATCTAAACTCTATTCCTTGGGAACCGTATTTCTTGACTATGCCAATAAGATTTTGACTGAAATGCCCCTTGCTCCCCTAGTGGAACCACAATTGGTCAAGCTGCGGGATTTGACGGGGGAGACCGTTGGGTTCTATGTTCCCAGCGGAAATGTCCGAATTTGCGTGATGGAATATGAAAGCCAGCAGGAAATCCGCAGAAGCGTTGGAATCGGAAGGCGCATTCCGCTGCACTTGGGAGCCAGCGGGCGAGTCATTCTCGCTCATATGTCGCAAGACATGCAGGATCAGATTCTTGCTTCTTTGCCGGACACGCAAAAAGAAGAGATCAAGAAGCGATTGGCTCAGACGCTACAAAAAGGCTATTCCACCAACGAGGAGGAGATTACACCCAATGTTGGTGCCCTCTCTGTTCCGGTATTTGATCACCAAAAGCGGATCATTGGAGCTTTATCTGCCTCAGGTCCCGTGTACCGCTGGAATATGAGTGCGATGACGTCATTTGTCCCCGTATTGAGGAAAGCAGCAAAAGAAATTACAGCATCATTTGAATAAGCCATTTGTTATTACAGGAGGTTAACATGAATCCAGAACAGCGTTTGCAAGAACTAGGCTATGAACTTCCCTCCCAGCGGGGAAGTGTGGGAAACTATGTTTCCGCGGTAAGAACGGGAAATCTACTCTTTCTATCAGGAAGTCTATCCTATGATTATGTAGGAAAACTCGGGGAAGGCGTAAGCGTTGAACAGGGATACGATGCGTCTCACCAGGCCGGCTTGGAAGCATTGAGAAAAATTAAGGATGCGGTTGGCGACCTATCGAAGGTGAAGAAGTTTGTCAAAGTATTGGCTTTCATCAACTGCACGATGGAGTTTAAAGAGCATGCCAAGGTAATGAACGGCGCCTCGGATCTATTGGTTAAAGTGTTTGGGGAGGAAATCGGCTGCCATGCGCGGACATCGATTGGAGCAATTATCCCACGGGGAGCGGCTGTAGAGCTTGAAATGGTCATTGAAGTGGAATAACAAATAAGGGGGAAGAACGATGAGAAATGAGAAGTCTCTTATTGATTGGCCGGTATTGATTACAAGCGGCGGATTGCTGTTGGTATTTGTCATTGCCGCTTTAGTCAGTCTGGATTTTGTATCCGGTTTCGTGAATGCATCCTTTGCCTTTTCCGTAAAGTATTTTGGGGCGTTTTGGCAGATCTTACTGTTAGGCACATTTATCATCGCTGTTGCCATGGCCGTTTCCAGGTACGGACGGGTCAAGTTAGGGAAATTGGACAAACCAGAAATGAGTACGTATAAATGGATCGCGATTATCATGTGCACCCTGCTTGCTGGAGGGGGCGTATTCTGGGCAGCGGCTGAGCCAATGTATCATTTTACAAGCGTCCCGCCGCTTTTCGGGGGCATTGAGGCCGGAACGCCAGCTGCCGTGAATCCTGCTCTTGCTCAAGCGTTCATGCACTGGGGTTTCCTTGCCTGGGCCATTCTTGGGACGTTAAGCACTGTAGTCATCATGTATGGGCACTATCATAAGGGAATGCCCTTAAAGCCTAGAACATTGCTTTATCCCATTTTCGGAGAGAAGATTATGCAAAACAGTGTCTTAGGGACAGCCATCGATGCTTTCTCCATCATCGCAGTTGCTGCAGGAACGATTGGCCCGATTGGATTTTTGGGGTTGCAAGCGAGTTTTGGTTTGAATCAAATTTTCGGAATACCCAATGGATTCGGAACACAAGTGGCCATTATTGTCTGCGTTGTAGCGGTAATCACGATCTCTGCCGTATCAGGTCTCGCTAAAGGAATTCAGCTCTTGAGTCGCATCAATGTTGGACTGACCTTGGTGTTGATGGCGGCTATCCTGCTCATGGGTCCCGGTGAGTTTATCGTAAACGCCTTCATTTCTTCTTTCGGGATGTATTTGCAAGAGTTTATCCCCATGAGCACGTTCCGGGCTGATGCTGATTGGCTGGGCTGGTGGACCGTATTTTTCTGGGGGTGGTTCCTAGGTTACGGACCGATGATGGCGATCTTTATTAGTTCGATTTCTCGCGGAAGAACAATTCGGGAAATTGTAACTGCGGTTTCTATCATATCTCCTATTGTTACTTGCTTCTGGTTTACCGTTGTCGGAGGTACCGGAATCTCTTTGGAAATGGCTAATCCGGGCTCCATCTCCAATGCACTTAACGAATTTGGACTGCCAGCTGCCATGATCTCCATCACCCAGCAGCTTCCATTATCCTTTATCCTTGCACCCGCCTTTTTGCTGCTAACCATTCTGTTCGTTGCCACAACAGGCGATTCCATGGCTTACACGATGGGAATGGCGATCACCGGAAACGACAGACCATCTACTGGATTGAAAGTGTTTTGGTCCCTGCTGATGGGAGCCATCGCGATCATCTTGCTCTCCATCGGTGATGGCGGAGTCAGTGCTCTGCAATCGTTTATTGTAGTTACCGCGGTTCCGGTGTCTCTCATCTTGCTGCCTATGTTCTGGCTAGCCCCGAGAGTGGCAGGAGAACTGGCAAGGGAGCAGGGAATTGTTGAGACCACTACGCAGAAGTATATCATGGAGGATGGGAAGATTAGTGTGTAAAAATAATAGAGTCAGATTCTCTGAGAGAGTTAGGTGAATAGAAGTCAAATAAGATTGACCCTAGTTGGGGTCAATCTTTTTAAAAAAAATTTTTTTAACTGAATCAATTTCATAAATCTGAGCCTAAGTAGCTTAAGGGTTTTCAAGCATAGAAAAAGAAGTGCCTCCCCAAATCTCGAATAAGTTAAGTGCGCCCAAAACTTAGAGATAGGATGGTGACTCCCTGTGTTTATTATACGACAAGGAAACCTTTTTGGGATACAAGATTTATATGATTTAGAACCTACCCATCGTTTTGAAGCCATTTTTTCGACGTTATACATTGAACCCTTGCTCAAGGAGATCTCCAAAAAAATGATTGTTGGAGCACCCACTGAGCTCAATTATGCTGCGATGATCTTTGTTTTGGTCGCCCGGATCGTCGAACGTATTCCTATAGCGATTGAAAAACGACTTTATCTTTCGCTTGGACTGCGGATTTCTATTCTCGGATCAACTTCCCTCCGAGGCCTCTTTTTCTCGTTTAGTGCAAAAATCGGAGAACGGTAAAGGTCTTGAGACCATCAAAAACGAGCTTCTTCTTCAAGCCATTCGAGAAGGATTCGTCGATGACGAAGCCCTTGCGATCGATGCGACACACTTTGAAGCACGTGACCGAGCTAAAGCGGAAGAGAAAAAACCGAAGCCTGAACCCAAATACGGGGTCGCAAATCAAAAGCCGAAAAAGAAGCCTACAACAAGCAAAAACAAGAAGAGGAAGCAAAGCAAACGTTGTTTGAAAAGTCCATTGCTGCTCAATTGGATGTTCCGTTCGAAGACCTTCGTGATCAAATTCCACTGGCACCTGCTTGGGGAAATAAGAAAAACAGCGAAGGAAAGAACGTTTTTTGGTATGGCTTTAAAGCACATCTTGCTGTAGGAACCAAGAGTCAATACATTTTGGAATCGCTCATGTCATCGGGAAGCTTAAATGACGGAAAAGCGGCCATCCCTTTACTAAAAAGAGTCGACCAACTTCCTCTCTCGATTTGCTATGACATGATGGATGCCGGGTATGACTATGTTCCCATATACCAACAAATTCATCGAATGAAAGCTCACTCCATCATTGCCTACAACAAGAGAAATGAAGGAGAAGTCATCGGATTTGACAAAAATTTCGCTCCAACGTGCGTTCGAGAGTATTCCTATCGCTATGACAGTTCAAAACGATAAAATTCGTACGTCCCAAAGAGTATAAAAACTGTCCACTGGCACAAGATTCATTGTACCAAAAGGTGTATAAAGTACGAATTGAGAGCGATTTTCGTCGTTACGCTGCACCAGCTCGTGGTAGTCAGACATGGGAAGCACTATATGACCAACGAACAGTTGTGGAGCGAGTAATCGCTTATTTGAAAGAGTTTTTTCAATTGAACCATGTTCGCTACCGTACTGGAAAAAGAGCCAAAGTCCATTTTGACCTGGTTACTCTTGTATATAACGCATCCAAGTTAGCTGCAGACCGGATTCGAAAGGAGATGGAAAACGCTAAAAAGGTAGTGGCTTAATTTAAAAAATTGCGTTTTTACCGACTAGCACCCGTAAAAGGGCTCTTTCCTAAAAAGAAGTTTATCTATATCGAGCAAGAAGATCATTATATTTGTCCGAATCAACAGGGGTATCGTCACTACAAATCGGATGCGAAGGTGTGTTCCACGTGTGCTTTTCTTGAACAATGCACAAGGTCTAAGAATAAGCAACGAGTGATTACCCAACATATTTGGGAGAGTTTCAAGGATAAGATTAGAGTGAATCGCCTAACCATTTCCGGGAAGATGCTCTACAAAAAAAGAAGTCAAACGATTGAGCGAAGTTTCGCGGATGCCAAAGAGCTCCATGGACTTCGCTACTGCCGGTTACGGGGACTTCGAAATGTTCAGGAGCAGGCACTGATGACCGCAGCCTGCCAGAACAACAAGAAGATTGCGAACCACCTAGCTAAGCTGGCTAAGCTAGGTTAGAGTGGGATTCACCCACTTTTTAAATCTCCCCTAAACTTTAAATTCTTCTCTATTGCCCCCAAAAAATTAAAAAACGTGTAGAGAAACGGCTAGTTTCTCTACACGCTGAATCCTTTTAACAAGGATTCTTGTTTTTTAAAACTGCTTAATGAAGTGATTTCCAAATGGCCGTTGATATGAAGAAGAGAGGGATCGGGAAAAAAGATGCTAAATTTAAGGCGTGCTAAACAAGCAAAAGATAAAGTGACTCTTACGGGAAATAAAATGGAACCTAAATTGTAAAAGATCTCTTCTTTTGAAGAGGATGTTCCTTTGTACTTGTTGACGATTCAGGCAAGGGGTGGGTTCACACCAATCGACTGCGCGAGGGAGGTTGTTTAATGATCCTGTGGGACTTAAAGTTTGTTCAATCCAAGCGTCATTGCGTTAGATTTATAAGCGTAATACTGGAGAACTACTCCTCGATGCTTCCGTTTCTATTATACGAGGCGAAATGAAAAAATTAAACCTATGGATAATCTTTATCTACTATTTCTTCCCTGTTTATTTTTGGGGGGGTCATCGGCTTGGGCTGTTCCTGGTGTTTACTGAAAAACCTCAAGTCATAGGATAACGTCAATGTCACCCAAGGTCTAGGTATTCCCGTTAAGCGATATACATTCAAATTGTTAAAATATCCATAAATAAATACCTCCTATGTTGAGTATGGATTATCGAATTTCTAAAACCTACTTTGAATCCTCAAATAATATCTCCACGGAACATCTGTTAATTATTTATTTGTTACATCCATTCGGAGTTACCAAAAGTTCCATTGATAATTTATATACCCATAATTTTTAATATCGTCTATTGTTCTTGAAATAAATTTTCAGACTGATGTAGGTTTTTGTGTAAACATTTACATTTTTATAGTTAGTTTCAAACAGTTAGATCTCAATAAATTTTCATTAAACCTTTATAAATCAAGGTTTAATGAAAATTTATTGAGACTCCTATAATTAAATCTAAAAAAATAGTTGTAAAGCTTTACATTACCAAGTACAATGATTTCAGAAAGTTGGTAACATACTGATGCTAATTAACATTGCAACATTATTGTAGACAGAAAAGGAAGGAGAATGGTAGTGAAGACGTTGAGTACAGAGGAAATATTAAAGAGGGTCATTCGAAAAGAGGATTTTGTAGCGGATAAGACGGCATTTATCGATGCTCGCACGCCAGGCTCTGATAAAAAGGAAAACTATTGTATCATTGGGCCTGGTGTTTCAGAGAATCCTAACCGCTTTATCAATCTTATAGAACCACATGGATTTAACATTGGGGCCGCTGCCATGCCAAATGGATGTATCAATTCGTTGCACCTTCATCAAACGGCAGAAGTCTTTATTGTAGCTAAAGGAACCTGGCGCTTTATTTGGGGGAATGAGGGGACCGACGGAGAAGCGATTTTAACTGAAGGGGATGTCATTTCACTTCCGACACATATCTTCCGAGGATTTAAGAATATTGGATCAGATGATGGTTTTCTGTTTTCTATCTTAGGTGAGGATGACCCGAAAAAAGTGACGTGGGGGCCACAGGTCCTGCGAGATGCAAAAGATTATGGTCTAGTTCTCTTAGAAGATGGTCGATTGATTGATACGGCCCAGGGGGTGACCATTCCTGAGGAGGCAAAAGTCATCGAGCCGATGATTCAGGAAGAGTTAGCCAAAATTCGCAAGGTGACTCAGGAAGAAATGAATGCCCGCGTATTCTGTTTTAAGGATCGTTTTCCGTATAAGGAGGCCTTCTTGGATTGTCTTTCGGAAGGTGGAAAGAAGTTAACGTATGGAATTATCGGACCAGGGATCTCAACCGATCCAAACCGCCCTACGCTTATTACAAATCCACATTCTTTCAGTCTTGAATTGCTGGAAGCCGAACCTGGAAACGGATTAAGCTCGTGTAGTCAGTCTACATCACAAGTCCTAATCGTTTACAAAGGGGAATGGAAGGTTTCTTGGAGTTTAGAAGGTAAAGAAGACGAAATTGTTTTGACGGAAAAAGATGTGATGTCCGTGCCGAAAAATCTGATTCGAAGCATTAGAAATGTAGGGAAGGAAACGGGTTTCCTTTATGTGGTCAGCGGCGGTGATGAATGGGTGCCTCTTCAATGGACTGAGTCGGTTATTGAGGAAGCCAAAAAGAATAAGATGGAACTGGACGAACATGGTCGTTTAATAAGAGAGTAGCCATTATCCTAAGCCCTAATTCAGGGCTTAGGATAAACATATAAGGTTTGAACAAGGAAATGGCTGGAGGGAAGAGAACTGTGATTCAACCATCTCGATTAGGATTGGAACAGCTGAAGGAAATATTGCCATTACCCTGGACAGCAGAAAATGCTCGACAAAAAATCAAGTCCTTAAATAAGCAACTGAACCGAAAAGTCATTGTGTTGGATGATGATCCAACTGGCACGCAAACCGTTCACGACCTACTTGTCCTAACCCGATGGGATATAGATCTACTACGGAAAGCGTTTCAGCAGGCGGACTTCATTTTTTATATTCTAACGAATACTAGAAGTTTTGAGCCTGGAAAAGCAGAGGAGATGAATCGAGAGATCCTTAAAAACCTGACGGAGGTGGCAAAAGAACAGGGCTGTTCTTTTGCCTTAATTAACCGAGGGGATTCCACCCTCCGTGGGCACTATCCTTTAGAAATTGACGTCGCTGTTGAGGAATGGAATCAGGCGATCAAGGATCCGATCGATGCGCATTTAATCATCCCGGCCTTTTTCGAAGGACAACGTTATACGTATGATGATACCCACTATATAAAAGAAGGGAATCGTCTTACTCCGATCAGCCAAACGGAATTTTCTAAGGACAAAGCTTTTGGATTTGAAAAAAGTCATCTGTGTGAATGGGTAGAAGAAAAAACAAAGGGTCGCATCAAAAAAGAGCAGTGCACCAGAATATCAATTGAGACGCTTAGAAAAGGTCCGGATAGCGTAATGAATCTTTTGCTAGCTGCAAAAGAAAACCAACCCATTATCGTCAATGCCCTCTGTTATGAAGATCTAGATGTTTTATCCTTAGCTCTTCTACAAGCGGAGAATCAAGGAAAAAGATTTATTTACCGGACGGCCTCTTCCTTTATCAAGTCTTATGCTGGTATAGAGGATCAAGCCTACTTGTCCAAAGAACAGATGATAAAAACGGGGCAGGATGATAAAGGGGGCTTGGTTATCGTTGGATCTCATGTTCAGAAAACTACGAACCAGCTCCAGCGATTATTAGGAAGCAGACAAGTAACCCCCTTGGAGATCAGCGTTCAGTGGTTACTTCTTCCGGAAAAAAGAGACGCGGAAATAGATCGCGTACAAGCTGAAATTAATGTTTTGATCGGTTCGGGAAAAACGGTTGTGGTCTACACCAGCCGAGAGCTTATTGTCGCTAAAAATCAAGATGACAACCTAAAAATCAGCCAACATGTGTCCCAAGCCCTCACTAAAGTTATCCAAACTTTGCAGGTAGCACCGAAATTTATCCTTGCTAAGGGGGGGATTACGTCCAGTGATGTGGCTACGATCGGTCTCGGTATTCAAATGGCGAATGTAATCGGACAGGCGGCTGCAGGCATTCCGGTTTGGCTGACAGGAGAAGAGGCGAAGTTTCCTCATATGCCGTATATTGTGTTTCCGGGTAACGTGGGAGACGATTCTACCTTAGTGGAGCTTGTGGAACAGCTAGCTTAAAGAAAACACAATATATTGTTTTAACTGGTAATTTCAATAAATCGAGCAGGTATGATATAATACATGTAAACCTTTACATGGTCGATTTATTTGAAAGGATATGAGGTTATGGCAACAATTCACGATGTGGCGAAACTAGCTAACGTATCGATAGCTACCGTTTCAAGGGTAACATCCAATGAAAATAATGTAAATGAAAAAACAAAAGAGCGTGTGATGAAGGCGATGGAAGAACTCGGCTATAAGCCTAACAGCGCCGCTCGCACCTTAAGGATGGCCCAAAGCAATATTATTGTAGTCTTGATGATTAATATTAAAAATCCATTTTTTGCTGAATTTATTCGAGGGATCGAGGACGTCGCTCGGGAAGCCGGCTACTATTTGTTAATTGGAAGTACAGATGGAGAGGCGGATAAAGAAAAAGAATACATTGATCTGATCCTTGAGAATCGGGTGGATGGGGTGATCCTTACGACAGCGGGTATAGATGTCAATTCAACGATTGAAAAGATCCATCAAAACAGCCCGATTGTGTTGGCTTTTGATTATATACCCGATCCGGATATCCCTTCCATTTCCATCGATAATGAAAGTGCAAGCCGGAAAATTACGAACCATCTTATCAGCCTGGGTCATCGGCGTATTGCCCATATTACAGGAGATATGAGACGTTTGCAAAGTCAAACCCGTTTGTCAGGATATAAACAGGCCTTGTATCAGCACGGGATACCTGTTGAGGAATCGCTAATTCAAGAAGGCGGATATCAATTCGAAGACGGCTATTTAGCGGCCCAAAAGCTTCTAAGCTTCGAGAAGCTTCCCGCGGCCATCTATGGGGGAAACGACAATGTAGCAATCGGCGCTTTAAAAGCGGTTCAAGATGCAGGATTGCGGGTACCGGAGGATATTGCAGTAGTTGGTTTTGACGATGTGGAAATGTCCAGCTTTACCACACCACGATTAACAACCATCCACCAGCCGCGATTTGAAATCGGGAAGAGGGCCATGGAATTTCTTCTTAAAAAGATCAAGCAAGAAAAGATCGATCGACCCCATATTATTCTGGAGGATCATCTAGTGGTCCGGGAATCCTGCGGGGAAAAGTTAAAGGGGGAGTAAGAGCTGAAATGATGGCTAAAACACCGCTTCTTTTACTGCCTGGGACGCTTTGCAACGAACAACTTTGGGCTCATCAAATAGACCATCTATCTGATCTGGCAGAGATAACGGTGGGAGATGTGACCACGCAACCTACCATTAAAGGAATGGCGAGGCACATGTTGGAGCAGGCTCCAGACAGGTTTGCCCTCGCAGGGTTATCTTTAGGAGGGATTGTAGCGATAGAAATCATGCGCCAAGCACCGGAGCGCGTGTTGAAGCTAGCTTTATTGGATACAACGGCTCAGCCCCCTAGGGCGGAACAAATGGATATTTGGGGTCCGCTTATAAAGAGGGTGAGCTGTGGTGAATTTTCGACGGTCGTTCGAGAAAAATTTTTACCAAACCTCCTTTATGAAGCCCATCCTTTAATAGAAACTTTATCATCCAACATTATAGATATGGCCGAAAAAGTAGGAAAAGAAGCCTATATTAATCAGTTGAAGGCTGTCATGACCAAACCGAATGGTTTTGACGTATTGCCAAACATACGTTGCCAGACGCTACTCATCGTAGGAAGAGAGGATCGTCTATGTCCTGTAGATATCCATATGGAAATGAAAGAAAAGATCTCTTATGCCAATCTAGTAGAGATTGAGCAATGTGGTCATATGAGCACATTGGAACAACCAGAAGCGGTTTCCGCGGCCATGCGAAATTGGCTGATCTCCTAAACATCCATCCAGCAGGAGGTATTATCTTGTTAGTCGATACGACATCTATTTTACAGGATGCTCAAAAAAATCGGTATGCTGTCGCAGCATTTAGCGTGTATAGCCTGGAAACGGCCCAAGCGGCAATTAACGTAGCGAACAGGGAAAAAAATCCGGTGATCTTAGCCGTAGGAGAACGTTACTTTTCATCCGTAGATGTGGAAGGGTTTGCTTCCTTCATCCAAACGGTAGCCCAAAAAACAACGGCTCCGATTGCTCTCCATTTAGATCATGCTTATCAAAAACAGTCGATCCTTCGTGCCATTCGCAGTGGTTTTACATCGGTGATGTATGATGGGTCAAGCTTTTCATTTGAAGAGAATGTTCGTTTAACCAAAGACATGGCAGAAATCGCTCATTTAGCAGGTGTTTCTATTGAAGCGGAGATTGGCTCTTTGGCCAAGGGGGCTTTTTCTGATGAGGAGGAAGGAAATGGAATCTTAACCGATCCCCGACTCGCAGAAGAGTTTGTTAACGAGACGAATGTGGATTTTTTGGCCGCGGCTATTGGGACGGTTCATGGTATGTATGTGACGAAACCTAAAATTGATTTAAAACGATTAGAGCAGATTCGCGAACGGGTCCATGTTCCATTGGTTCTTCATGGTGGATCTGACACCCCTGATGAGATCCTCAAGCAAGTCATAGAAAGGGGCATTTGCAAGATTAATGTTAATACAGAAATTTCGATGGAGGCTGTATCCTTTTTGACAAGACAATTGAATGATAAGCCAGGTCTTCATCTTTCAGTAATCATGGAAGAGATGCAAGAAGTGATTGAGAACTCTATGACCAGATTTGTTCGTTTATTTTCGAACATTTAAAAAAATATAATTTTAATAAAGGAGGTCAAATCTTTGCTGAAAAGAGATGAAACTTTTTTTAATAAACCAAAGTGGTTGTTAAAAGATAATAAAAAAACAGTAGGAGCCTGGTTGCAATTAGCTAGTCCGCTTACTGCTGAAATTTTTGGTAAAGCAGGATTCGATTGGGCATTGATTGATATGGAGCATGCACCGGGGGATATCATGACGCTGGTCAGTCAATGTCAAGCGCTAAATGCTTACAATGTAGTTCCTTTTGTAAGGACACCTTGGAATGACTTTGTAACGATCAAACGAGTGTTGGATGCAGGTGCCTATGGCATTCTGGTTCCTCAAGTTGGAACAGCCGAGGAGGCGAAGAAAGCTGTAGCTGCAGTCAAGTATCCTCCTCAAGGTATCCGGGGGATTGCTCCTAGTCCAAGGGCGGGCGGTTTTGGCATGAACGGTAAAGACTACCTAGAGCATGCGAATGAACAAACTTTAGTAATGATAGCGGCTGAATCGCCTGAAGCGATAAGCAATATTGAGGAGATCGTGGCTGTAGAAGGTCTTGATGGGGTGTTTATCGGGCCGATGGATTTAGCCACGTCCATGGGATATTTTTGTAACCCATCCCAAAAAGAAGTACAGGATGCGATTGCCGTGGTGGAAAAGACTGTCCTAAACTCTGGGAAGTTTCTCGGTACAGTTGCTGGTAGTATAGAACAAGCCTTATCTCTATATGAAAAGGGTTACAATCTCGTTGTCGTGATGTCGGACAGTGTTTCCCTCGGAAAATTAGCATTAGAAAATATTCAAATTTTTAATAATAGCTACCCTAATCGCTAATAGCTGGAACTATTTATTATATTTAATGGAGGGTAAACATGTTGAGAAGAAAAGCGTTGGCTAAGTTAACATCGATGGTTCTTGTTTGTGGATTATTTGCAGGTTGTGCCCAATCCAATATGGAAAGCAGTGGGAACGAATCTTCAAAGAATGAAAAAATCGAGATTCGCATTGGTCACGACAGTAGTATTCAACACCCCACTCACCATGCCTTGCAAGAATTTGAAAAGGCGGTAGAGGAAAAATCACAAGGAAGAATTGAGGTTACAATTTTCCCAGGAGCTCAGTTAGGCAGTGTGAACGAGATGATGGATCAAGTGCGTCGCGGAGACATTGAAATGAGTCTGGGTGCAACCGCTCTTTTTCCCCAGAACATTCCTCAATTTGCCGTTTGGGACAGTTATTATTTATTTGATGATGAAGCCCATGCACATAGAGTGCTAGATGGAAAAGCTGGCAGAGAGTTGCTGAAACCTTTAGAAAACTTGGGACTTACAGGATTAGGCTACATGGAAATAGGGTTTAGAAACTTCTCGAATAGCAAAAGACCAATTCAAACAGTTGAAGATTTAAAGGGACTGAAGATAAGAGGCTATAACCCGATTCAGATCAAGGCTTGGGAATCCCTAGGGGTTTCCTTAACAAATCTAGCTTGGTCGGAAGTGTTTACTTCCCTGCAGCAAAACCTTATCGATGGACAAGAAAGTGCGACGACAAGTTTTCAGGAAGCGAAGTTCTATGAAGCACAGAAATATTGGTCTTTAACTAAGCATATCTACACTAACTATATGTGGTATGCCAACAAAAAGTTTATGGACGGGTTATCTCCGGAGGATAAGCAGATGATTGAAGCGGAAGCAAAAGCTACGATTGGTCTGCAAAGAGAATTGATGGCTAAAAAAGAACAAGAAACTTTGGGGAATCTATCGAAGCTAGGGATTAAGATCAATGAGGTTGCTTTAGAAGAACGACAAAAGTTGGGCAAAGTGATGAACGAAGCTATAAAAGCGGATATCATAGGAAAAGCCGGTCAAGATGTCTATGATATGGTCATGGCTGAAGTAAAAGCAGAAAGAAAATAATCATCTGGGTGATTGCCATATAAACATCAGTTTATATGGCAATTCCAAAGGAGCTGAGCATAATGAAAAGTCTATTGGTCTGGTTAGATAGAAACTTTGAGCCTATAGTCATGTCTGTGCTATTTTACGCCATGATGATATTGATTACCGTTCAGGTTCTCTTGCGATTTGGATTCAATACAGGTTTTTCATGGGCAGAGGAAGTAGCCAGATTTATCTTTGTTTGGTTGATGTATTTCAGTATATCTTATGTGACTCGCACACAAGGGCACATTAAAGTATCTTTAGTAATCGGAAAATTAAATGAAAAAACGCAGAAAGCCATCATGATATTGTCAGACTTTTTGTTTATCGGCTTTTCTGTCGTAATATTTCTATCAGCCATTAAAATCTGTCAATCCGCTCTTGAATTTAATGACCGAGCGGTATCCTTAAATGTTTCCATGAATATTCTCTACGGCGCAGGGGTCGTTGGTTTTCTTCTTATCCTCATGCGACTAGTTCAAAGTATCGTTTGGAAGTTGAAGCATTTTTCCAAGCCCATGGAGTACTTTGAAAATGGGGGGGAAGTCTATTCTGGAGCGGTTGATCATTGCCTGGTACCTAAGGGAGAGGCAAGTGAAAAAGTTAATGGTCTTATATCAAATACAAACATAAAAAGTACGGAACCTGCTGAAAGGCCAAATTGAAAGAGGAGGATATAAGATGACAGTGGCTTTGTTATTCGGAAGTTTGCTTCTATTCTTGGCGATGTCTGTACCTATCGCCATAGCCCTTGGACTGGCCTCGATTGTTACGATTTATGGGGTTCAGCCCATGAGTATGGAAGCTTTTACCCAAACGATGATTCAGGGACTTAATTCCTTTCCGCTTTTAGCAGTTCCCTTATTTGCCTTCGCAGGTGACATAATGGGGAGAGGGGGAATATCTAAACGATTATTGAATTTAGCAAGCGTGTTCTTCGGTAGATGGACTGGTAGCTTGGGGGTAATTTCCATTGTTGCCTGCTTATTTTTTGCCGCAATATCGGGATCTGGTTCGGCTACCGTAGCAGCGATTGGGATGATTATGATTCCAGCCATGGTATCCAAAAGCTATAACAAGCCTTTTGCCGGTTCTCTTGTCGCCACAGCTGGAACTGTTGGTGTTCTTATCCCACCAAGCATACCGATGATCATTTACGCGGTTGCTGCTGGAGTTTCGGTTACTGGGATGTTTACTGCAGGAATAGGTCCAGGGTTGTTAGTTGGAGTGGCCTTAATTATCTATACCCTTTACTATGCTAAAAAAAACGGCTATAAGGGTGATCAGCGTATATATACGATAAGAGAAGTAGTTTCCATTTTCAAGGATGCAATTCCATCCCTAATGGTTCCTGTAATCATTCTGGGGGGGATATATGGGGGGATTTTTACCCCGACGGAAGCGGCGGCAGTAGCATGTCTATACGGAATTATTGTTAGTGTTTTCATCTATAAAGAAGTGAAAATGCGTGAGCTTCCGTTTATTGGCTTTAACGCCTGTTTATTATGTGCCGCAGTGATTGTTATTATTGGGATTTCAGCAGGATTCGGTCGTATCCTTACCATCACACAAGTGCCGATTACAATTGCTGACTTTATCTTAAATATCACTACAGACAAAATCATAATATTAATATTGATTACAATTCTTCTACTCATTGTTGGGACATTTATGGAAACCAATTCTGCTATTATTATTCTTACACCTATACTTCTTCCTATTGTTATGGCTTTGGATGTAAATCCCATACATTTCGGACTAATCATGATTCTTAATTTATCGATTGGTTTTATTACGCCACCTCTTGGAGCCAACTTATTTATGGCTAGTAAGATAAGTCATATTAAATTTGATGATCTCGTTAAAGCGATATTCCCTTGGATTGTGGTTATGATTGTTGTATTACTATTGGTTACTTTTATACCGGAGATTTCATTAGCGCTACCGAAACTATTAAATATACCGGTTTAGTACACCCCAAATGGTGCTTCCATTGGTGACGTTTTATATATTTATTGGTATTTTGGGCACCTCTCTAGGATGATCTAAGACTCTCGGAATTAAATTTTCCTTGATGGCTCTAGTCTTTTGACTAGGGCCTTTTATTGTTTCACCTCCAAAAAGGAGGTGAGAACAAATTTTCCTCTTGACAAAACCAACACCCTACAAAATTGCCGGGAAGGTGTACTGCCTACTACGGACGATGGGGTGATTGCCATGATTCCTACTGCGCGTTCTCATCATGACTATCTACAATTTGTGACTCAAACGTTAAATGAACACTATGGAGATTCGATCCACTTTCTACAAGACTTCTTTGTGGAAACCATTCTCTGGATGACTTCCATGGATCTGTCTCCTACAGCTCTGCTCATGAAGGACCGTTACTCAACGAAATCCCAAGGAAGGAAACCTCATGATCCAGCTAATCTTCTTCGAAGCACATTGTTGATGACCAAGCTTCACTTGAGTGTAGATCAATGGATCTACACCATGAGAATTACTCCGGTCTATGCCATTCTCAGCGGATTTTCCCCCGGAAAGACGCCGGGTGTCGGTACGTTCTGCGACTTTTTCCACCGTCTCTGGATGGCCGATTCTCCTTATCTGACCAAGAGGATGAAACGCAAGCTTCGAAAGCCGAGAAAGAAAGGGAAAAAGAATGAGAAGCAGGAACCCAAAAACCCAAAGATTACGGAAAAGCTTGTGAAACGTGCCCTTCGCTCTAACCAGATCCACTACGCATCCAAGGCACATGATCGACTCCAAGAGCTCTTTCAAACGCTATTCGTGTTGCTCTCTGCGACCAAAGGGCTATTAGGAAATACCCAATTGTTAAGCGTCATTGGCGATGGTACCCCGGTGGACACTGGGGAATTTCTCTGCGATTGTAGGAAAACGGGAATTTGGAAGTGTTCCTGTGATCGCCAGTTTTCAGATCCTGACGCCGATTACGGTTCTTATAGTTACCGGGAAAAGTACTACTATGGTCGAACCCTCTACATGTTCTGTGCGGCAGACAGTTCGTATAACTTGCCCGTCTATCCTCGATTGTTTAAAGCCAGTCGACACGATTCCGTTTCCTGGATTTGTGGCTACCGTGAACTTCGTCATTGGTACAAATCTTGGAAAATGGGGGAGGCGATCTTGGATTCCGCCCACGACGCTTTCCCTATCTATACCTTGCTGGAGCAAGATGAGGTTGCCGCCATCATCGACTTAAATCGGAGAGGCTCCGGCAAGTGGGTATACAATGAAATGGAAATCGGCTCCGATGGTGTGCGGATCTGCCCCATTCGTCGCAAAATGAACAAATGGGGCAAGTGTTCCGGTCGTCATCGGACAAAATGGCGTTGCCCAGCCAAAGTCGGCAAATGGGAATGTCCTCATCCTTGTTCTCCTTCCGATTATGGAAGAACGTTTTACACGTCAACCAAGGATAATCCCAGGCTATTCCCACGCATTCGCCGTGACAGTAAGGAGTGGAGAGAACGGTATGCTCTCCGAACCGGAGTCGAACGGTGTATCAAACGACAGAAGGTGGATTACAAGTTAGAAGCCTCTAGAGGGAGAAGTTCCCGCCATTGGACCATTCGAGTCTACCTCATTGCGATGTGTCAGCATGCAGATGCTTGGTTGTAAGAGGCAAAGAAAAGTTCCCTTCCTTCGATAGACCATTGGTTTACCACTTCTCCAGCTGCCTAATTTTTTAAAAAACCTACTCGTGACGTCTATTTGGTATGCACTTTTTTAAAACGCCTCTTTCAATATGAAGATCGGAGAGCCAATTTGAATTTTCTACTCTCCAGACCACCCAGAACTAAGAACTTAATTCCGAGAGTCTATTGATTATATATTCCTTTGCAAGATCGTTAGCTTACAATCTATAGGAGAATGACTATGTTGTCAAATATCTTACTCCAAATTTTAATAGAAAAGAAAAGGGAATACCTACATGAGCTTGCAAAAAAAAAAGGATTATCCAATCCTGAGGTATTACAAGTAAGTCAGGAATTGGATGGCTTAATCTACAATTATCAACGAATATTGGCTGTTATGGCAAGGGAAATAAGCTGAATAGGGTAGTGAGTGCGATTTCTCTGCTTTCGTTAACAAGGGGAGTAGCAATCCAGTACTCAGCTAAAGTTAAGAGCACGAAAATGAATACAAAACAGTAGCCTGCCTGAATCCCATCCGAAGTGTCTTTGAGTGGAACTTTTGGATATTGTGCCAAAAGGCGATGGATAGAGGTTAAAGCTAACTTAAATACTGGAGCCATGTGTGGTGACAAAGGTGGGCCTACTGCTGTAGCTGTTGATTCATCAGATAAGGTTTATGTTGGCTGTAACAATAGTGGGTATGTTCGAGTTTATACGGATATCAATAGTAACCCAGTTCATAGTTACAATGCTTTATTCGATGGTGTTTACGGTCTTACATTTGATTCCTCAAACAATCTATATGCTGTAACAAATAATGGAATATAAAAAGCTGATATGTCAACAAGTTTGCCCACCGCTATTGATATATTAACAGACAATAGTGAAACAGGTGGTATAGCTTTTGATAGACAAAATGGTGACTTGTATTGGACAAATTATTATTCTGTTATAAATTATTTTTATTAAATTTCTTAATTCATCTGGATTGTTGTATTTGTTAAAGGGAGATAGTGATAATAGACCCTCGTCAAAATTGGAGGGTCTATTGTTTTTTTACTGTTCGGATTTTCGAACTTTAGCATTAACATGTCCAGAATAATCATAGCCTTAAATAAAGTTAGTTTGAGGAGGTTAACCATATAGTTATGGAGAAAAATACATATAGGAATCGATTACGTATTACCTTGGCAGAAAGGGAATTAACTCTACGTGAATTTAGTTTTAGTTGTGGCGTATCATATTGGGCTTGTTCAAGAATACTAAATGGTCATGTCAAACCTCGTTTGGAAACTGCGCACAAAATGGCTGATGCACTTAATATACACATATCTGTCTTGTTTCGGGATACTTTCTCTTATCCATATCTTAAAAGGAGTTTGGATCTATTGAAAAGCAAAGAGAAGAAATAAACGTTTATCTAGAGTACTTTATAAAAATCGAATTTAGAATATCATATATGATGTTTTTATCGTTATCGGAGAGCTTATGTCCCTCAAATGTAAGATCGTAGCCCCCATTTAAAAGTAAAGAAATGTCATTAGGTACCTTATTTCCCTCCAATTCAATGAAACCAGATTCGTTGTCAACATATCCCGCTTTTTTAAGTAACTCTTCATAAGGAAAATTATATGCTTTAGCCAAGCGTTTTAGAGAATCCATTGATGGTTTCATAGGAGAGTTTGTAGTTCTGTTATACCCGAGTTCAAGGTCTCGAATATAAGTATGACTTAAACCACTTATTGAACTAATCTCTCTAAGACTTCTTTTTCCACGTAGTTTTTTAAGGAATACTCCAAGATTGTTTTCCATTGAATTGGCTCCTCATTGTAAGCAAAGTAACTATCATTTTATCTGCTTTATTTAGAAAAATCTACATTACGTAACATTTAAATTTTTGTAAACTAAATGCAACATTTTAATATAATAGTAATGTTCTGTTTACTAAAAGGCTTTTATTGGGTAGAATGTGCTATTAGGAAGTATAGCGAGAAATGTTATTGAAGGAAGGTTACTTCGCAATAATTAATTTAACGAGGATTTTTAGAAAATACGAGGTTAAAAAGAACATTGATACTTTGGATCATGTTTAGATCAGCGGAGGTCTCATGGCAAAAAGGAAACGACTAATAAATAGCAGTTGGATTGAACGAAAGCTTAAGGAAGGTCGAGGGAAAGGACACTTTTCAGAATATAAGCCATGGTTAACAATTCATGATGTTCCATCTAAAGGTGTGGTTACTAGGGTATTAGGATGGAAGAGCGGAAGATTGCATCATTTTCTATCAGAGCATTATGAGTTGGCTCACTTTTTTCAAATGGAATGGGCAACAAATGTTTTAGACATACGTGAGCAGTTTCCACTATTGCCTATAGAAAAAACAATGTTCATTGCCGAAAAGCTAGGTGTCAAACATCCGACCCATCCTAAAACACATCAATCGGTTGTAATGACAACAGACATGTTATTGACAGTTAAAAGAGGTGATGAAATACATTTCCAAGCACATTCAATTAAACCCAAATCCAAAATTAGCAAAAGAGTCTTGGAAAAATTGGAGATTGAACGTCGATTTTTTGAGGATGAGGGTATTAGCTGGAGGCTAGTAACAGAGAGGCAAATAGACAGAATTTTGGTAGAAAATGTGAAATGGGTACATTCAGCAAAGACATTGTTAGGGATGCCCCATTTAAATACGGATTTAGTCGATGGAATTGAGCCATATTTGTATGAAGCACTACAGGAAAAGACAAAGCCTTGTACTGACATTACCATGTGTTTCGATGAATCTTCAGATTTGCCACCAGGTACATCGATGTATATCTTAAGGTATCTTGTTGCAAACCGTCGATGGGAGATAGATATGAAAAGTGTCCTTACGCCCTCTTTGACCCCAGTAAGAGTAGTTAGAAAGATATTGGAATAATGAAGCTATTTATCAACAACATTATAGAATACAGAGATGACAAGTTGGAAGTGATATTAATTGAAAGGATATTATGGATATCAAAAGAGTCTAATAGTGTGGTTACCATTTCAATCATGGATGAAAAAAGGGGAGTGCCGGTTTTCAAGTCACTGGATGCATTAGAATATGATTTGATCAATGGGAGATGCTCTAAGTTAGATTGGGACCCATATGGCCGGTATATGGTTCCAGAAAATCAGTTAAGCGAGAAGGAGATTTCATTCAGAGATCATGCTTGGTCGTTAATCAAGGATTATATAAATTTAGAACCACAAATTTTTGATCCTAAACAACGTTATGAAATAATACGAAAAATTTGCGAGTCCAAAAAAGTAGGCAAAAAATTTCTTTATAAGTATTTTAGGTACTACTGGATGGGTGGGAAAACAGAAAATGCATTAGTTCCCCGGTTTGGCAATTGTGGCGGGAGAGGTAAAAATAAGGAACCAAAACAAAAAATGGGGAGACCAAGAAAAACCAAGATAATAGATCCGGATTATGCTGGGGTCAAAGTAACAGAGACAACTAGAAAAATTTTTGATGCAGCTCTTTCAGAGTTTTATGATAGTACAAAAAAGGATTCAGTTAAATTTGCGTATGTTAGGATGCTTTCCAAATATTATTCAGTTGGAACAACTACAAAGAATGGCGTTGAGATTCCTATCATTCCACCTGAGTATCAATTGCCTAGCCTAGCTCAGTTTCGATACCATCTTCGTAAGAAACGAAATCAACGAAGAACACTGATTTCAAGAGAAGGGGAGACCACTTTTAACCGCGATTTTAGACCGGTTCTAGGTTCTGAAACAAGAAGAGCAAACGGACCAGGTCAAATCTTTGAAGTTGATGCAACAATAGCTGATGTATATTTAGTTAGTTCAGATGATCCCAACCAAATTATTGGAAGACCGGTCGTTTATATGGTTGTAGATGTTTGGAGTCATATGATCGTAGGGTTGTACGTTGGTCTCGAAGGACCTTCTTGGCAGGGAATGACGATGGCTATTGAAAACACTGCCGCTGATAAAGTAGCATTCTGCACCCAGTTAGGTATAGATATAACAGAGGATGAATGGCCTTGTCATCACCTTCCTGAGTACATTTATGCAGATCGTGGAGAGATGGAAAGTCACCATGCCGATTCTTTGGCAAGGGCAATTGGTGTGAAAATAAAAAACACACCTCCGTACCGACCAGACCTAAAGGGGATTATTGAGCAAAAATTTCTCACTATAAATCTTACGTTACAGCCATGGATGCCAGGTGCAGTAAAAAAAGAGTACCAGAAACGCGGTGGAACTGATTATGTTTTGGACGCAAAACTGACTATAAAAGGGTTTACACGTTTGTTAATTGAAATGGTGCTTCATCATAATAATTTTCACTATATGGAGCATTACCCTTTAGACAAGGCGCTTTCTATTGACAAAGTGAGAGCAATTCCTAGGGAGCTATGGAATTGGGGTGTAGCGCGTAATCATTATTTAAAAGAGATACCTCTTGACATTCTGAGACTTAATGTACTACCGGAGGCTACAGTCACAGCTAGTCGTGATGGAGTATATTTTCAAGGGATGTATTTTGGAAACGAGGAATTAGTTGATCAAGGATGGTTTATAAGAGGGAATTCAGTGAAAATCAAGATTGCTTACGATAGACGTTGTATGAATCATATATACATTAAGGCGGAAGATGGGTTGGGATTTGTCAAATGTCACTTGCTTGAAAAATCATCTCGTTTTAGAGATTTGAGTTTGGAAGAAATTAAAGAGATACAAAATGAGGAAAAAATTGATCGCAGCTTGTATCTGTCTACTGAATTACAATCCCAAGTAGAACTGAATGCCAAATTAGAAGCAATTGTAAAGTCAGAAGAGCAAAAAACAAATCAGGCAATTGATACAAACCTGACAAAATTAGAGAGAAAAGCGAACATTAAATATAACAAGAAGGCTGAGCGAGAGAAAATACGAAAAGAACAGTATTTTGAATTGTCACCTAATGATAAACAGGTAGATAAACAATCTGACTCAGCAGAGGCAGAAGATGTATATATTCCAAGATCAAAATTAGGATTTCTATCAACTATAACTAAAGGAAACAGGACATATGAATAAGAATTTAGGATTTGGAAATCAGACTAGTCTTAATAAATGTGATAGGGATTCTAAAGGTAGATCTCAGGGAGTAGGCCAAATTTTTATGGTGGAGTCAACTACAGCTGATGTATATCTAGTTAGTTCTTATGATTATAAACAAATTATAGGAAGACCCGTGGTTTATATGGTCGTAGATGTCTGGAGTTGTATGATTGTAGGGATATATGTTGGAATTGAGGGACCTTCTGAGCTGGGAATGATGATGGCAATTGAGAATACGGTTGCTGATAAAGTTGAATATTGTGCAGAGTTAGGTGTAATGATTTCTGAGGATGATTGGCCTTGCCATTATCTACCTAAATACATATACGCAGATCGTGGAGAAATGGAAAGTCATAATGCAGGTTTCATGGTAAGAGGAATTGATGTGAAAATAAAAAACACACCGCCGTACACTCCACTAAAGGAGTTTATTGAGAAGAAATTCCGGGCCATAGGTCTTATGTGTCAAGAATGGATGCCAGGTGCAGTGAAAAAAGAGTACCAGAAACGCGGTGAAACGGATTTTGTTTTGGAAGCAAAACTGACTATAAAAGGGTTTACACGTTTGTTAGTTGAAATGGTGCTTCATCATAATAATTTCCACTATATGGATGATTATCCTTTAGACAAGGCCCTTTCAATCGACAAAGTGAGACCGATTCCTAGGGAATTATGGAACTGGGGGGTAGGTCGTAATCATTACTTAAAAGACATACCTCTTGATATCGAAGGACTCAATGTACTTCCGGAGGCTTCAGTTACAGCTAGTCGTAATGGGGTATATTTTCAAGGAATGTATTTTGGAAGTGAAGAATTAGTCGATCAAGAATGGTTTGTAAGAGGAAAATCAATGAAGATCAAGATTTCTTATGATAAAAGATGTATGAATTATGTTTACATTAAAACAAAGGACGGGCTGGGATTTGTTAAATGTCATTTACTTGAAAAATCAACTCGTTTTAGAGATTTAAGTTTGGAAGAAATTAAAGAAAAACAAAATGAGGAAAAATTAGATCGCAGCTTATATATGTTGTCTACTGGATTACAATCCGAATTAGAACTTAATGAGAAATTATACGCAATTGTAAAATCAGAGGAGGAAAAAACATGTAATTTATTTGACCGAAGTTTACAGAACATAAAAAGGAATTAAAGCATCATGCGCACGAAATAAGTTGAGAATAAAAGGATTGAAAAAAAGTAAAGAGATGTAAGAATTTAAATGAATGGGGAAGACCTAATGGCTAGAAAACCAGAAAAAAATTTGAACTACAACTTTACACCAAGCTTAAGAGGAAGTCAAATTGAAGCGAATTACTCTCAACAAACTATTGATAGTCATTGCGGGAACCCATTTATAGAGGCACTTCCCCCAATTTTTGAGGAGGAGTATGTAGCCTTAAAAATAGCCAGATATCCAAAGTACCAAGATGAACATAGAAAACTTGGAAAACAGACTCGGCTTCATCTTGTGCAGGAAATTGCTGATTATGTTGAAACTCTCCCTTTTCATTTAAGAGTAGAACAAAGATTATCAAGACTATTGAGACATGGATATAAAGCTAGAAATCCTTTCTCACCAGAATTTGTAAGACAGTTCCATATTGGTTTTGACAAGCTTTTAGAGGAGGGTGTGGATGATAACGGGGTTAACTTAGCTGGTGTACGATCAACAGCCAATGCATTTGCAATGGTAGGAGTAAGTGGACAGGGGAAAACGACAGCGATTGAAAGTTCACTATTACTGTATCCACAGGTAATTCATCATTCCCAATTTAATGGTCAACCATTTATTCTTAAACAGTTAGTTTGGCTAAAGTTAAATTGTCCTTTTGATGGTTCTTTAAAAGGTTTATGTATTAATTTTTTTCAGGCGGTAGATTCAGTTATAGGGACCAAGTATTTTCAAAAGTTTGTATCCAATGGAAGAAATTCAGTAGATGTTTTAATACCAATTATGGCTCAGATTGCCTCCCTCCATGGTCTTGGTGTACTGGTAATTGATGAAATTCAAAACTTGAGTACCATGAAGAGTGGTGGAGCCGAGCAAATGCTGAACTACTTTACACAACTAATAAATACAATTGGCGTTCCAGTCATAGCCATTGGGACATTTAAGGCCATGAAAATATTATCTGGATCATTTAGTCAGGCTAGAAGGAGCACAGGTCAAGGGGATGTAATTATTGATAGGCTAATAGAAGGAGAAGAATGGAGTTATTTTATTGAAAGACTTTGGAGATATCAATGGACTGCCAAGAAGACAGCGCTGAATGATCCTTTAAAGAAGGCGATGTATGAATTATCGCAAGGTATTATTGATATTGCAGTTAAACTTTATATGCTAGCACAGTGGGAAGCTATTGGTGAGAGTGAACAAATCTCAGTATCCTTATTAAAACATGTTGCTAAGCGAGATATGCAATTAGTTCAACCTATCTTAAAGTTAATGAAGCAAAATAAAAAGGAAGCATTGTTACTAGTTGATGATTTATATCCTAAGTGGGATGTTTTTAATGAGTTTCTCGAGAGATCTAAAGAAAAGGTGAATTTGGAAGGAGAAATAAGAAAGCAAATATACAAAGAAGAGAAAGTTAAACAAGATCATGACAAGTACATGGACCTAGTAAAAACAGCGGTCGAGTTTGGAGCTCCTTTAGATGTTGCTGAACAAATTGCTAAACAAGTGATTAAGGAACATGAAGTGGAACAGGACTTGGTCTTCCTAAAAAGGGCAGTTGTTAATGCGATACCTTCTCATACTATATCAAGTACAGATACAAAGAGTAATTCCACTAATAAAAGGAAAAAGGTAAATCCAATTCTTGAGCCTAACGATATCAGGGGGGTAGTGATAAATAAGGAAATTAGAGAAGAAGAAGTATATGAAAAACTTCTTGAGAGAGGAAATATTCTAAGCAAAGAGGAATTGTTTGGCTTAGGATCATAGAGAGAATTTGCATTTGGAGAGGGGAAACTAGTAATAAATCATGTAGGAGATGATTCTTTTGCTAGCTATGTTCCCCAGATTATATCCTGATGAATTACTTTATAGTGGAATTGCCAGATACCATCAAAGAATGAGTAATCCATCCTTTAAACAGACTATTGAAGATTTATATGGAGATCGAAAGGTATCCTCGGCAGTAGATCTACCAAGTCATTTGCAAAGGCTAGCTGATTGCTTGGATACAGGCTATACAGTGGAAAAGTTATTGAAAGAACACACCTTACTTCCTTACTATATTTCCTTTCTAGCAGAGGAAAGTGCATCTAAGGCTAATTGTATAATGAAGGCAGGGCAACCCTGGGGGGCGGTTCATGCCCATTTAGGATTAATAGCTTGCCGAGTCAAGAATCCTAGTTATTTAAGATATTGTTCAGCCTGTTATATAGAAGATATTAAGGAATATGGAGAACCATACTGGCATAGAGTACACCAACTGCCGGGTGTGTTAGTTTGTCCACAACATCATAAGGCATTATCAAAGAGTAATATTTTGTTTTCCACTAAGGATCATAAACATAGTTTTTTTCCATTATCGACTGTAATAAACGAAGGTCAAGTTTTCCTTTCTTATAATCCAGAGGAATGGCAGAACCTGATCTTTGTTGCAGAACAATCTGAAATACTACTTAATGGGCAAAAACAACAGAATGGATTTGAAAGTTTAAATGAGAAGTATACGGAATCCCTTAGAAAACTTGGATTAGTTTCTGTTTCGGGGAAAAAGAAGATAAGCAAAATTATAGATGAATTTAAGAGGTATTATAGTGAAGAATTTCTTCAACATATTGGTTGTGAAATTCATTTCGGCATAAAAGAAACTTGGTTGCACAAACTTCTCCGTAAACCGAAGAATTCGTTTCATCCTCTTCGACATATATTGGTTCTCAAATTTTTAAACGCTGATATTGAAATGAAGAGTTGCGATACTGTATATTTGCCGTTTGGATCTAGTCCTTGGCCTTGTTTGAACAAAGCTGCTGATCATTTTGGAGAGCTGACAATAATGGAATGTAAGATAACCTCTTGTTTTAAAACACGTTTACCGGTCGGAACGTTTAGTTGTTTCTGTGGATTTATTTATGCCCGACAGGGGCCCGACAAGACGCCTGATGATCGTTATCGAAGGGGTAGGGTTAAATCATTTGGCTCGGTGTGGTTCAATCGCTTGTCTGAATTGAAGTTATTAGGTAAGTCCTCCCGCAGCATGGCTGCTACATTAGGGGTAGATCCAGGTACTGTAAAAAATCAGCTCTCTAAAGCTAAACAAGATAAAAAAGAGCCTAATAAAAAAGTAAATGATGAGGAGCTAGCTTTAAGGAGAGGGCGCATGATACAAACAATTCATGCTTATAAGGAAGAAGGGAGAAAGGCGATACAAAAAGCAAATTCTAGGGATTATTCTTGGCTTTATCGACATAACCGTGAATGGCTTTTCCAACAACTCCCGGAAAGAAAGCAGAAGAAAAAAAGTATTCCCAGGGTTGATTGGAAAAGCAGAGATCAAAAATTAAGCAAAATAGTTGAAAAATCTATTAAAGAAATAAAATGTTATGATGAACCGATAAAAATTAGCGTTGCTGCTGTTGGAAGGCATATAGATGAAAGGGTTTTATTGGACAAGCACCTTAATAAAATGCCACAAACTAAAATGGTTTTATTGAAGTACTTGGAAACTACAGAGCAATTTCAAATACGACGCTTAGAATGGGCAGCAAAAAAGATTAAACAAGAAATCAAGCTAAATGGGTGGAAACTTTTAAGATATGCAGGGATTTCAAGTAATGTGACTGAAAGTGTCTTCGAGAAGATTCAAGATTTACTTGCTGAGCATGATAACTTATTTGTAGCTAATCTAAAGAGAAAACATGAATAAAGTTGAAATTTAAAAGTGATCAACATGATTAAGAGGTTGCTAAAATGAATGAAGAAATCGCTTATTTCCCAACTCCGTTTCCAAATGAGGATTATCGTAGTATTCTTTATCGTTTTCATAAGTGTTCGGGAAATAAAGAAGTATATTTAACATCAAATGAATTGTTTGGATTTAGTAATGAAAAATTTACAGTGTTTCCAAGAAATCTTAGTGCTTTATTTTGCAAAATGCCGGTTAATCATTCATTTAATGCAGAAAGTATTTTAAAAGAACATACTTTATTCAATATTTTTAGACCCTTTATTTCTACTCATCGCTTAGATGGTTTATATCAAGAGATAAATAATGCAGTTAAACCGGAGCATAGCAATATTGGAAAACTTGTGGGCAATAAATATGGCAGGTGTATCTCAGAAGAAATTCGATATTGTACTTTTTGTATGAAGGAGGATAATCAAAATTATGGTGTTAGTTATATGCATAGAGAACATCAAATAGCCTTTCTAGATATTTGTCCAATACATAATCAAAAATTAATTACGGATTGTCCGCAATGCCATATTCCTTTATTAGACGTATTTTCTGGTCGATGTAAACAAGGGCACTGCCTTTTATTAGAAAGTGGGAATGAAGACATTAATGATGATAATCAGTTGAAATTTAAAAGGAAGATTTATAAGGACATTAGTTTCCTTTTGTATACAGACCAAAGAATGTACAGAAATTTGATTGATTATCGACTCCAAAATTATTTGTTTAATAGAGGATACTTTAAATATGTGGGGGCTTTAAAAAGGGATAAAATTATCTTAGATATATGTAATTATTTTTCAGAAGAAGAAATACTGGTGTTAGGACTTTCTATTGAATATCTAAAACAGAGAAACACGTTAGAAAAATTGTTATATAAAGATGATGAGTTGGTACCCAATATTCCATTATACTTGTTACTTGTTCAATTTTTGGCGGGTTCTATGAAAAAATTCATTCATGATGAAATTCCACCTATGGCTAGTCAGGTACCATTTGGTTTTGGACCATGGTGTTGTGAGAATAAACTTTGTCCAGATCACAAAAAGGAAGTTATCACCAAGTGCGAACGAAAGATTAAACGATCTCGCGGAATAACTGGAGAATTCTCATGCACTACTTGTGGGCGCTCATATGTTAAAGAATGGAGATGGGGTAAAGGTGATAGGGGGAAATTTGGACTTACTTCTTTATCTGAAGACATGAAAATAAGGGTTATCCGATTGCGGAAAGAAGGGAAGTTAATCAAAGATATTGCAATAGAATTTTATTGTGATCCATCAACAATTAGAAAGGTTTTGGAAAAAGATCAGAGCTATTCTAGACAGAGTGCGGAAGTGATCTCCAGAGTTCAATCTGAAATAAATAATGGTTTACTCCAGATTAGTGCTACAGAAATTGGTAACTTAAAAAGAGATAACTATAGGTCAAGACTAGAATCATTTATTAGTAAAAATCCTAATAAAAACAGGAATGAAATTTCTCTAGAATGTAGAAAGGAATATAGATGGTTGAAAGAACATGATAATGAGTGGCTAGAGAACCATTTACCACCATCTAGATCAATTAACAGATTTTCTTGGAACTTAGTAGATCTTCAATTATCTCAACGTGTTAAGGAAATAGCAAAGCAACTTGTTGAATCTAATCCAGGAACGAGAGTTGGTAAATATATGATCATAAATGCTCTTTCTAAACAAGAGAGAGGGCGTATTAAATCGTATTTAAAGAACTTACCAGTGACCGAAAAAACACTGAACGAGAACGTAGAGACTGTGGAAGAGTATCAACTCCGCCATATTCCAGCCTTAGTAAAACAATTGCGCACCTATTATAACTATACGATTGTTTCAGTAGAGAATATATTGGCGTATAGAAGATCTTATAGAAATTGCTCTGTTGAAATGAAGAGGAAAATTAATGACATTCTTGAAAGATTGAATATAGGATATTAAGGACCCAATTTGGTCCTTTTTTTCATATTCATATATGACTCCTATATTTTTTGTTTAGTTGACTACTGAAAATAAATATATCAATCAAAAGTTGTTACTTGTTTTCCAAGGCTTATGTTAAAATTATGGTAAAATATAACTTATTTTGTCGAATGATAATTAAGAGTAAATAAATCAAAAAGTTGTTTTGAAAGAAAGTTTAGATTGTTATTGACAGGGGCTGTAGCGCTGGGAAATTCGTGTTTTCCCTATGTTTGACGCAAAGCTAAAAAATTTAATCTGGGAGTACAAAGGGCAGTGAGCCATTAGGATTTTTTGATTGACTGGTGTCAGAGGTGCAGTTTCGTATTTTCCTATTGGATTAGTCTTTCAAGAACTGAAGGTAATGCAAACAAAGTAAACCATTTTTTTCTTTTGGAACTCTACTGCTTTTGTAGCAGAGATTCCTAAGGATATCGGACGACCGATTATCATTAGACCGAAAGATATACCTTCATTCCTTGTCATGGCTTCTGGAACACAGATCAGCACGCCCTTGGTGATCTATTTTATAAACTTTGTAATGAAGTAAGTGAACTGGATTGGGATGTTACAATGCAGCAATTAATCTAGCTTTATGAAGATAGCCTATAAAAGACTAAAAACAGAGTCAGAAAGCTAATAAAGAGTCAACTTCAAGAATGGATGGCAGGTCTGCTCAATTACATCAAGGCTTATTTGCAATTTCACTCTGCGGAATTTGAATTCTTAAGATTAAGAAAGACATAGTTGAGGAGAATGTCTTGTGAAAATAAACAAGCTATATGTTCATAATTATAAAATGTTTAAAGATGTGTTGATAAAACTGAACGGCGGTTGCAATATTTTTGTCGGGGATAATGATTCGGGAAAGAGTACCCTGCTTGAGATAATTCAAATTCTTTTAAGTGGAAGATTAAACAATTTATCTTTCGAACGTCAATTAAAAGCTTCCTATTTTAACTATGTAACTCGTTCAATTTTTAGAGAGATTATCGCGGATCCATCTAAAACTATTGAAGAAATGCCTTCTATAATTATTGAAGCATACTTTGAAAATGATGGTAATACCACAGAATATAAAGGGACAAATAACGAATTGGGAGAAGACTGTCCGGGAATTCGTATGACAGTAGAGTTTAACCCTGACTTTTCAAGAGCATTTCAGAGTATGCTAAAAAACGGGGAAGTTTATGATATACCGGTAGAGTTTTACAAAATTGGTTGGAGAGATTTTGGTGATAATCCAATTGTATTTAGGACATTTCCAGTGAAGGTTACACTGATTGACACTACACAAAAAGATTATGATTCAGCAGTGAACAAGTTTATCAATTCACGAATTACTAACAATTTATCTGGGGATGAAAAGGTACATCTAGCTAGGGCGTATAGAAAAATGAAGCATGAATTTAATAACAATCCGAACGTACTAGCCCTTAATGAAAGACTGGCAACAGAAGAAAGGCTTGACGAAAAGATTATTAAGTTTGGTATGCGTGAAGAATCACTTGAAGCATGGATGAATGAGGTCTCAATAGATGTTGAGAATATTCCATTTGAGGATATGGGGTTCGGCACTCAAAATTTAATAAAAATGGAACTAGTGTTTAAGCAAAATACAGAAAATTCTAATGTAGTGCTGTTTGAGGAGCCTGAAAATAATCTAGCCTTTGGAAATATGTCACGTCTAATATCCAAAATAAATCAAGACGAAAATAAACAAGTGTTTATTTCAACTCACAGCAGTTATGTGGCTAACAAATTAGGGCTGAAGAATATCATACTTTTGTACAAAGGGAATATAAGTCATCTGAGCGATATAAATCCTGATACTATGAACTTTTTCAAGAAATTGCCTGGTTACGGTACTGTTCGTTTTTTGTTAGCAGATAAGGTGATATTAGTTGAGGGGCCAACTGATGAATTAATTGTTCAGCGTGCTTACAAGGATGTTTATGGCAAGTTGCCAATCGAAAATGGAGTAGATGTCATTACCGTCGATTCACTTGCATTTAAAAGATATTGTGAGCTAGCTGTTTTAGTAAGGAAACCCTTGCGAATTATTACAGACAATGACGGGGATGTTCAACGGAACATCATTGATAAATACAAAGAGTACATCGAAACACATGGTGATTTGATTGAAATATATTATGAGGAAAATGAATATTACTACACAATTGAACCCAGTATTTTGGCAGTTAACTCGGTCGAATTAGAGGTCTTCAATAAGTTTAGAAGGATTATTTCAAAAAGAAGCTCGATGATTAATAAAAGTGTGGCTGAAGTAGAAGCATTTATGATTAACAATAAAGCAGAATGGGGATTGAGGGTATTTGATTCAGACGAATGTATCGAATATCCCAATTACATTAAGAATGCGATACGATAATACATTGGTTCTTGCTTGTGCCGGCTCAGGTAAAACGTATGGTATGTGTAATGATTCAAGGTCTTTTGTTGAGGAATCCAATAAGAAAGTTTTGATGCTTTCTTACACGCATAAAGGTATTTACTCCATAAAGAAAGAATACGCAAAACAAAATAATGGTGTTATAGATAAAAATGTTGTTATAAGTACATGGTTTCAATTCGTTCTAAAAGAATTAATCAGACCATACCAGAGAAGTTTTTTGAAAAGAATTAGTCAGATAAGATCGATTGATTTTTCCAGTATATACGGTGTTGATTATGCAAAGAAAAATACGACATCTTATTTTTTGAATAGAAATAATGATGTTAAAGCCAACCGGGCTTCAGAGTTTGCACTATTGTTAAATAAATTATCCGATGGAGCCGTATTAAAAAGACTAGAGGATACTTACGCATGTCTTTATATTGACGAATTACAGGACTTAGTGGGAAAAGATATAGATCTGCTTGAATTATTATTCCTTTCATCTATAAAAGTTTATTGTGTTGGTGACTATAAACAATCTATTTTAAAGACACATAATCCAAGATCTGATAGAAAAAAAGGTGGAATGCATGTCTTTAGTTATCTTGAGACATGCAGAGAGTCACACCATATTAATATCATAAAAAATAATATTTCTAAGCGGTTTACTTCTGATATTGCCAATTTTGCTAATTTGGTTTACCCAGAGGATCCGATTATTGGAATGTTAGAAGCCGAGGAACCGGTTAATGGAGTTTTTCAGATTCTTCAAACGGATGTACATGATTATATTCAGCACTTAAAACCAAATATATTAAGATATGATGTTAAAACGACAACCTTAGGCTATCCATCTATAAACTTTGGGGTGAGTAAGGGGATGACTTTGGAACGTGTTCTAATATTCCCTAATAAGCCACTTTCTACATTTTTGCTAGATCCTAGCAGTAGATTGAAAGCCCCAGATAAATATTATGTTGGTGTCACTCGGGCAAAGTACAGCTTAGCTTTTGTCGTTGAAAAACTCAATCCCAACGCATATTTTTTTGAGGATAGTATCAAGTTAGGTGGTAATGACGTTAGAGTTTTAAAATTTAGAATATAAACTAATTGTTTAACATTAGTCGAGAGCCTAGTGCTATTTTAATGGGTAATAAGTAGATTGCGATTTTCAAATATATCCAATAAAAGGTTGTGCGTGTTATGGATGAATATTTCAACTATAGAAATTTCAAAATGGGGACAGAGCTCGATATTGCTGGTACTTTTATATATGATGGCATTAATACTTTAAAAACTATGGAAAGTTTTGATATTGAAAGTGAAGTTTTTTCATTCCTATACCATATTGCTATAGGAATAGAGAGGATGCAAAAAATTATCATTGTTTTAGTTGATGATATAACTGATATAGACAAGTTTGAAAAGAGTTTAATAACACACAGCCATAGAGAATTGCATGACCGTATTAGACATCATCGGGTGATTTCTTTTAATGGAAGGCAGAATGAGTTCATAGATTTATTGTCAAGTTTCTACAAAGGTGGTAGATATAATAATTATCTAGTGAATAGTAATTTATATCAACACATAATTGCAATAAATGATTATATAAAAAAACATTCAATTTACAGTAATACACAAAAGTATTTTGAAGAAAATCTGGATAAACAAAAAGAAACATTAGGAAGAGTAGTCGGTTCAATAGTTAAAAAATATTTTAATATAATTAAAAAGATCTCTAGTGAGAAAAATATATATACCTATGAAACTAGTCATGCTTCGAAGGCGAGGAAAATATTTGTTCCGGAATATAATAAAAATTCCTTACATCGTATAAATGCAAATGAATTGATAGCTCTCAAAGAGTTATTAATCTACATAGTAAACACAAAAGAGAAAAATGGATTTATGGGATTTTTAAAAAGTATAGTACCATTAGAGTTAGATAATGCACTAATTCAAGAATATATATCGGAAGTAATTGTGGGAAAGATTCCTCAAGACTTAATAGACCACGTTGAAAATATTTATTATGATGAAGATAATTTAAAAAATAGACTTGAACAACTAAGTCTTATTGGAAGTAAATATGTATTCTTTGATGATTATGAAGAAGAAGAAAAAGAAGAAGAAAAAGAAGAAGAAGAAGATGAAGATGAAGAAGAAATAAGTTATTAAATTTGTATAGAGAGATAAAGTGAATGTTAAACTCATTATCCTTTAATTGAAACCATCCTAAATCTAGGCCTCGATATGATTGCAGTGAGGAAAGTTAGGTAATTAATGTTATATCGCGAGCAAAAGTATGTACCTCTTAAAGAGTTCTAGTGTTTTTCAGCTCTAGTAAAAGGAAAGTCTATTGATCCAAAACACCTTAGCGAATGGGTATACCAGCTAAAGTAATATTTGTACATAGCCGTAACAAAAAGAGCGATTGGCGTATTCTCAGTACGGAGTGTACCCTTTTTATATTAAGAAATGGTCCGTATTTATGGCATGCTTTTTTAAAAACAACCAAATCTCTATTATGCTTTCTTAAAGAGTTTTAGAGATTCCTTATCATCTGCTTGTTTAGCTAAACCACCATGATGTTTGCCCGATACCTTGTCTTGAAATAGCATTGAGTTGCTGATTTACATCAATTAATCGAGCTTCATGAAGAAACTCCAAAAAGACAAACAATCAAACGAAAAAAGCTAATTAAAAGCCAACTTCAGTAGAGGATAACGGGAGTACCTAGCTATATCAATGCTTAATTGCCAAATTCACGCTGCGATGTTTGAGTAACTAATCATTTAGTTTTTAATAAAATTCAGAGATAGAAGAATAAGGATGGTATTAGAATGCCGTTACGAGATATTGAAAGAAGGTTACTAGAAAGATGGGAATCCATGCAGTATCAAAAGACAACTCTAAGAAAATTGAAAATAAATGGACTTAGAGGTCTAGATGATTTTTCCCTTGATATTAATTACCCGGTATTTGCGATTGCTGGGGAAAACGGGACAGGAAAATCTACAATATTAGGTTGTATAGCTTGTGCATATCATTCTGTTAAAGGTTTTACACCATTCGATAAAGGAAATAACTTTCCATATTATACTTTTGGGGATTTTTTTATCACATCAAGATTTGATACTCCGTATAACAATGCAGAAGTAATTTGGAACTACTCAGGTGCTAATTATCCTGAAAGTTATACAGCAAGAAAAGGAAAGAAATGGTCGAAGTATGAAAAGAGACCAAAGAGAGCAGTTCAATTTATTGGGATTTCAAGAGCACTCCCCGCAATTGAACAACGTGTACTCAAGGCCCATTTTGTTGGAAAAGGTAAAAATACGCATATGGTCTATAGTCAAGAAGTTAAACAAATTGCATCAGCTATTCTTGGAAGAACTTATACAAGTGCTGAGAGATACGGGAGTAATGATATACATTCCTTAAATGTAGTGAATGCTGGAGATGTTTATTCAGGATTTAATATGGGTGCTGGTGAAGATGTTGTTCTTACTCTAATAAATATGTTACACGAAGTCCCTGATGATACTCTAGTAATAATAGAAGAGATTGAGACTGGCTTGCATCCGAAGGCACAAAAAGAAATATTAAAACACATTATTGATATTTCCTTCAAAAAACACTTACAGGTCATTATGACTACCCATTCTCAAGTTGTTCTTGATTCTTTACCTCCTGAGGGGCGTGTGGTGTTAAGAAGAAATGGAACAAAAGTAACACCTGAATACAGGATTTCAAGTAGTTATGCATTCTCCATTCTTATCCAGGAGTCTATACCTGAATTAACAATTTACACAGAAGATGACGTTGCCCAAAACCTAGTTCTAGCAGCGCTACCTTTGAGAATAAGGAAAAGAGTGAGGGTGATTTATGTTGGTAGTTGGATGACTGTAACTTCACAGACTGCTGCATTTTTTCGAGATAATAATCTTGGTAAAAATCTTGCCATTTATGATGGTGATTGTAACATGTCTGAAGTAAATAAAGAGTATAAGAAACATTTTGGAGTTCAAACGCTAGATCAAACACATATAAATTGGTTAGCTAACCATACATTTAAATTGCCCGGTAATGAACCACCTGAAAAATGGTTAATGAATATGAATCGTAATGATGAGTTCTGCATAAATTTTGCTATTTCTACAAATTGCGAAAAGGAAGAGGTTGCGGATATCTTACGAAGTCCGTATTTTGGGGATCATCATGACTATTTTCATTATTTAAGTGGCAAACTTGGATTACCAGCAGAGCAAGTGAAAATAAAGTTTATTCAAGTGGCAGTTAAAGTGAATATGACATTGTTTCAAGACTTAGTATCAAAAATTGAAACTATATTGGATGAGACCCTTGTCATTTCATAAACTTAGAAGTTCTGTATGGAAATGTTAAAAGTTAATAATGCTAAAGTTGGCACTAATTTTTTGAGAAGGAGCACGATAACAAGCGCGCCTGTAATTCATCGCTTCAAGTGTTGCTTTAGGCTTAGGTAATAATGAGTCTTCAAGGTCTTATACTGAGAGTGAGATTTGCTTGTTTCCTTGGTATGCGTATCTTTTTCTAAGGGAAATTGGTTTAACGTTTTACCTGGTTTACTTAAGAGGATAGTAAAAAAAGCAAGGACTAGAGTCCATATTTTGTAGAGATCTGAAGAATAGCTCGTTTTTTGAAGGATGAGTAGTTTCCAACTTTCTTTACAAGTCATTTTTTAGCGGTTCCACACTTTCTTTTTTTACGTTTTTACAAGTGGTTCTACAACCTCAGTAAAATCAACGAAATTGATTCCCGACATTTTTAACTCTTAACAGAGAGTGCCTAGTTAAGCTAGGCACAACTTGTTGGTGAGGGTCTAATTCGGAACATCAGGGTAAAAAAACGTGATCCAGTCCGAATGCAGTTTATCCAAGAAGAGCAAATGTTTACTTCACTATCGAGGATCGCTACTTCAATAACACAAAATGATTAACCCCTTCCCAGTTCAGTAATGCTGGATTCAAGAAGATAAATTCTTGGGAGGGGTTTTTTATGTATTTAAGTGAGTTGTAGAATTTATACAAAGCAGATAAACGTATTTAGATAGCCGAAAAGATGACTGTGAAGCACTATTTGTAACCGAGCGCAACCCGATTCGTCGGATGACCATCCCGACCCTCCGTTATTCTGTGAAGTTGATTGCAGTCCGTGGAAGGATTCCTGTCAATGTTTATCCTCATCGTTTTCGGCACACCTACGCTTGCCAACTACTCGATAATGGCGCTCCATTAGATTTTAATCAGGGCATGTTAGGACATGAGAAGGCATCTTTTTGGACTCTTTGTTTTGAATTAATTCTGTATTTCATTACTGAATCGCTCAATAATTTCTTGGATACTCCATACACCAAGATTGCCATCTTTGCGCTTTCTTACCGCCACGGATTGGTTTTCTACCTCTTTATCCCCAATAACGAGCATATATGGAATCTTTTGTTTTTCAGCATCTCTAATCTTTAATCCCATCTTTTCATCTCTGTAATCCACTTCTACACGTAATCCTACTGATTCTAATTGGGATTTAACTTCATTTGCATAGTCTACGTGGGAGTCAGTAATTAGTATTACTCTTGCTTGAATAGGAGATAGCCAAAGCGGGAATTTCCCGGCAAAATGTTCAATTAAAATTGCCATAAATCGTTCAACTGAACCGTAAATGGCTGTATGAATGATGACAGGACGGTGAAGTTTATCGTCTTCTCCGATATAAGAACAATTGAACTTCTCTGGCATCTGGAAATCTAGTTGTACAGTACCACACTGCCAGCTTCGTCCAAGTGAATCAAGGATGTGAAAATCAATTTTAGGACCATAAAAAGCTCCATCACCGTGATTTACTTGATAATCTAAACCTTTGTCTTTTAAGACGGATTCCAACGCAGCTTCAGCTTTATTCCAGATGTCTTCGGAACCCATGAATTCTTCTGGTCGAGTTGAAAGCTCTACCTTGTAGCTAAAACCAAAGTGAGAGTAAAAATCATCAATCAAAGCTAGAACCTTATCGATTTCAGATTCAATCTGGTCTACTCGAACAAACAAATGAGCATCGTCCTGAGTAAAGGAGCGGACTCTTAACAATCCATTTAATGACCCCGACAGTTCATGACGGTGAACTAAACCAAGTTCAGCCAAACGAATAGGCAATTCTCGGTAACTTCTCCGCTTGCTATTAAAAATTAATATTGCACCCGGGCAGTTCATCGGCTTAATGGCGTAATTTTGTTCATCAACATTCGAAAAATACATATTTTCTTGGTAGTGAGACCAATGACCAGACTGCTCCCAAAGTTCTTGTTTCATCATAATAGGTGTTTTGATTTCCTGATAGCCTGCTTTTTGGTGGTACTTTCGCCAAAGATTTTCGAGTTCATTTCGAATAACCATTCCATTTGGTAAGAAAAAAGGCATACCCGGTGCTTCTTCCATTGAAGTAAACAATTCTAACTCTTGACCTAACTTTCGATGATTTCTTTTTTCAGCTTCCAAAATTTGATTAGACATATTTAGCCCTCCTGATTTTTTTATAAATTTATAAAATAAAAAAGACCACACCCATCCCAATACATAGGGACGAGTGTGGNATTTATAAAATAAAAAAGACCACACCCATCCCAATACATAGGGACGAGTGTGGTCGTGGTACCACCCTAATTCCATAAAACACAAAACTGTGTATTATGCTCGGAAAGATAACGGATTTACCGATCACAGATACTTTAGCTAAACCATTTCCCTGTAATAGCTCCAAGGTGGTAAACCATTTCCTTTTCTTCAGGGCTTTCAGCCAATGACCCTGTTCTCTGCAAAAGAAAACGAAGAATGATTCATGTCCTTTTCAACGCTGTGTTATTTGCTTTAACATAAATAAAACCGCACCTATCCCAATAAAAGGGACGAGTGCGGTTCGTGGTACCACCCTAATTCCATAAAACACAAAACTGTGCTTTATGCTTAAAAAGATAACGGATTTACCGATTATAGATACTTTGGTTAAACCATTTCCCTGTAATAGCTCCAAGGTGGTAAACCATTTCCTTTTCTTCAGGGCTTTCAGCCAATGACCCTGTTCTCTGATAAGAAAAACAAAGAATGATTCGTGTCCTTTTCATAGCACTAATGGATACTCCATTTGTTGTTAAATATCTTATTACAGATAATATAATAAGTCAATGTGTTATTCAACAATCGGGATTCCATAGTTAAACGAGTGCACTCCGCTGGCTGCTAGATCGTTTAAATGTTTGTCAGATGTATCAGGGTATTTTATATACAAACCAACCAATAATAAAAGATAAAATCGATTAGGAGGAAGAAATGCCTAGAAGGTACAGTGGTCAAATTATTGATGGCAATATTAATAGTAAAGCTAATGAACTAGAAATAAGAAGTATTAAAAACATTCCTACACAGTCAGTTTGGGTAAGGAATCAAATAAGCAAAATGTTAGATGAGACTTCAAAAGCGATTGATTTAAATGAGAAGATGGTTATTACTCTGCGAGATACTATTCCTCTAATTTTAGAGCAAGAGGAAATACTAAAATTAAATGGTGATATCCATGAAATACAGTCCATGATGAATATTCATGATGAGTGAGATGAGAAGGGGAGGGTCTTCTCTATTTTGATTCATTTAAAAGTAATTTTTAGAAGCTTTGGTTATCATACACCAGCGCTTACAAGCATCAAAATTTGCAGTTCTTGGTCTTACGGAATCGCTCATATTACGGGAGATGTACAACGTGTACAACGAGTCATGCATCCAGAGGATCTTGCAGGTCTCATTGTAGCATGATTAAAGCTTCATCCGAGAGTTTTCCTTAAAACAGCTGGTTTGTGGTCTAAGAATCCCTAAAATTGGGTAGTGAAGAAGTTAATATAATGGCTAAGACTTTTCGAGACATGGTAACCGAAGTACGTGAAAATGTACCAGGAATTACCTCCCAAGAAGCAAGAGAAAAACTAAATGCCAATCCCGATACCCTAGTCATTGATGTTCAAGATGCAGCAGATGCAGGAGCTTGTGGGCTCATTCCTAGTGGTGTCAATATTTCGCTAGGGATGCTGCCGATTCGAGCTGATTTACTCGTACCTGAACACCTGAGAGATGATAGGTTGAAGGATCGCAATCGTCCTGTTTTGGTCACTTGTGGAGCTGGTGGACAAGCAGCACTCGGTGCCTATATTCTAAAGCAGATGGGATTTCAAGACGTCGCCTTTATTGAAGGGGAACACACGTTTACTCGAGATTGGCATGCTTACCATACATGGTTTGAGAATCTAGTCCTTGTTGTTCCATGAAACTTAAGACCACAGCGTCGAGTCCCCTGTGTGTGCATGGTGCAGTAGTGGTTGTGTTGGATACAACATGTATTCAGCCTGCTGATATTTCCAACGGAGGAAGTAAAATTCAGACGGGTTCCTATTTAAATTAAGGGAAGAATTTGGCGTAGGTCTTCTAGAAGGTGTAATTTTGTCTACAGTAGTTCAAATCTAAGTAAATACTTGAGATGGACCGATATTTCAAGTATTAACCTGTTAAGTACTTATTAGCCTTATTCACGGCCGTGTTTGTCTAAAACTAGATATGAAATACATTACGAAGGGTTCTGGAGACGAACTCTTTTATTTTTGTTAATAATGCTTAATAAAAGCAAGAATAATGCTCACAATTTCACTCAAATTTCACTAAGCTCGTCTAAATTATAACTATCGAAAGATAATAAAAAACCTTGGAGGTAATGAATCATGTTAAACAAAAAGAAGATCTTAGCTACAGCTTTAGGAGCAGTATTTGCGATTAGTGCATTCGGATCTGCGTTTGCTGCGGAAGAAACAACAACACAACCTCAAACTCAAATACAAATGAATAAACTTTTTGGAGGGGCAGGGCATTTTGGCAAGAAAGGGACTAAGGTTCGGAATGAAGCCGGTCGTGAAGCTAAATTAGCACAGCTTGCTGCTGAAAAAGGTATCACTGTTGAAGAATTAAAAGCACAAAGGGAGCAAAACCGCGGCAAGAATCTTGAGCAACTGGCGCAAGAAAAGGGAATTACGGTGGATGAGTTGAAAGCTCAGATGAAGCAGGAACGCGAAGCACGACACCAGGCCAAACTTGATGCGTTGGCAAAAGAAAAAGGGATCACCGTGGAAGCTTTAAAAGCGGAAATGGAACAAAAGCGTGAAGCCAAACTTGCAGAGTTGGCAAAACAGAAGGGCATCACCGTAGAAGAATTGAAGGCTCAGTTTGAACAGGAGGGTCATCATTTTCGTGGTAAAATGAGGAAATAGATTTTTACATAAGACTGCTTCGGCAGTCTTTTTTCACTTGTTTTTCATCAAGAGATGGTTTATTTTATTTGCAACTCATGGAGTATATTTGCAAACTCATGGAGTATATTTGCAATCTATATTAAGGTCTAAAATGGAGTGTTTCAATATGAATATTTTATTGGCTGAAGATGATGTGCGTCTGGGGGAGCTTATAGCTCATTTACTAAAAAAGAAGGGTGGGTATAATGTAGAATGGCTCATGAAAGGGGATGAAGTGTACCATTATGCCGTGGAATCTCATTATGACGTCCTCATTCTCGATTGGATGATGCCGGGGGAAGAGGGGGTCAGCATATGTCAGCGTCTTCGAAAACAAGGATATTCGGGAGCTATTATTATATTAACAGCTAAGGATGCCCTTCAAGACCGAATAATAGGATTAGATGCAGGTGCTGATGATTATCTCGTTAAGCCATTTGAAATTGATGAACTGCTGGCTAGGATTAGAGCGTTATCCCGACGAAATTTTGCCCCGATACAGGAGGAAATCGTTCAAATTCAGCATCTTCGTGTAAATCTGACCAACCGTACGGTCTTTAATGGAGAGGGAGAAATACAGTTAACTCCTCGAGAATATCAATTATTGGATTTATTCATTCGGAATAAAGGACAGGTCTTATCTAGAGACTTAATCTTTGACCGAATCTGGGGGTATGAAACGGAAGTATCGATGAAAACAATAGATGCTACAGTAAAGCTACTTCGAAAAAAGCTGAACTTGAGCAGCGAAAAGGACATCATTCAAAGTGTTCGAGGGGTGGGCTACAAACTTGAATTTTAATTGGTTAACTCGATTCCGAAATTGGAATGCAGATCTCTTTATTCACACTCAAACTCGATTAACCATACTCTACAGTGCCATGATCATGATTTTTCTCACTCTCTTTGTAACGGTGGTTTACTTCCTAGTTCATACGGTCATTTTTTATGAACAAGAAAGGCAACTGCAGTCCATCACGGATCAGGAGATGAGGGTGCTGCGGGAAGCCTTAAGGGATCGTAAACTGAACCAGGAAGAAATAAATAATCTCAATACGATTAGAGAAAGCGGCAATCAATTCTTTTATTATGTAGTTGATCCTAGAGGACGCGTGATCTTCGGTGACGCTTTTATATCGCGGTTACAACCTAAACTATTGCAACTTGTTGACGGATGGATTCCTCATTCGCAAGAGATTCGGTATGGAACCATAAAGAACTCACCGCCTCCCCGCCGCGGGTTTGACCCTCAATCACCTAAAGGGCGCGAACTCCATCTCATGATGGCAGGTCGGACGATTTATCAGGGAGATCAATTGGTAGCTGTATTTTATACCGGTAAAGAGGTTTCCTTTATTAATGAACTTATGAATTTATTACTCATTATATTGGTGATATTAGGCATCTTGTTTTTTGGTGTAGCTCTCTGGCTTAGCTATTTCATGTCAAAAAGAGCTATGATTCCGATTCGAAAATCATTTGATCGACAGCGAGAGTTTGTCGCAGACGCTTCGCATGAACTCAGAACCCCCCTCAGTATATTGCATTCCTCTCTTGATGTGGTGAAGATGGAGGACGAGGCTCAACTCTCGGATTTCTCACGAAACGTCTTAAACAATATGAAGGATGAAATCAAGCGGATGACAAAACTAGTGAGTGATTTATTGACTCTGGCGCGTTCGGATTCAGGAACGCCTGAATTGAAGGTAGAGACCTTTGATTTCGTTCCATCCGTTGAACAGCTTATCAGCTCTACGCAAACACTTGCCCAGTCGAATGGAATAGAATTGCACTTGCAAACGCCTCCTACACTCATCATTCAGGGTGACCAAGAACGCTTGAAACAATTGCTGTATATCCTGTTGGATAACGCGATTAAATACAGTCCAAGTGGTGGGGTTGTGAACATTACGATTTCTAATGAAATGATGGAAAAGCAACGCGCACTACGAATTATGGTTCAGGATACGGGTGTGGGGATTCCGGCCGAAGACCAGGACCGTATCTTTGATCGATTTTATCGTGTGGATAAAAATAGATCCAGGCAAGCGGGAGGGACGGGCCTAGGGCTCGCCATAGCCAAATGGATTGTAGAAGCCCATCGAGGTACGATTCAGGTCTCAAGCATTCCAGGGGAAGGAACTACTTTTACCGTTATTATTCCTATGAACCGTTAGTTAATTAACTAATTAAAAAAGAGGTCATCTTTATCAGATCATTAAGGAGTAGATGCTATGGAAGACTATCAAGCTCTAGTGAATAAACAAAAACAATTTTTTCGCTCCGGAAAAACGAAAGAGATGACTTATCGTCTGGATGCACTAGAAAAGCTTAGGAATGGGATTCGGGAGAAGGAAGAGTCTCTTCTTCACGCTTTAAAGGCTGATTTAAATAAATCTGAATTCGAAGCTTACACCGCGGAGATTGGTGTGTTGCTAGAAGAGATACGCTTTACGATCAAGAACTTACGTGTTTGGATGCAGCCGGAAAAAGTCAAGACGCCGATGACTCATCTGGGGTCAGCGAGTTACATTTATTCAGAACCCTATGGAACAGCGCTCATTATTTCTCCCTGGAATTATCCGTTTCAACTTGCCATTGCTCCATTAATCGGGGCGATAGCTGCAGGGAATTGTGCAGTGATAAAACCGTCCGAACTGACGCCGAGAACTTCAGAGGTGTTAGGTGATCTGATATCAGAGATGTTTCCTGAAGAGTATATCTCCGTCGTTCAGGGTGGAGTGGAAACAAGTCAAGCACTGCTAGGGGAAAAGTGGGATTACATTTTTTTCACGGGAAGTGTTCCCGTAGGAAAAGTGATTATGGAAGCTGCTGCGAAACATTTAACTCCTGTAACCCTCGAATTAGGGGGGAAAAGTCCTTGTATCGTTCACGAGGACGCTAATCTGAAGCTCGCTGCGAAACGAACTGCGTGGGGGAAGTTTATGAACGCAGGCCAGACTTGCGTTGCTCCAGACTACTTGTACCTTCATCGAAAAATTAAAGAGGAGTTCCTACGGTATTTTCAAGAAGCAACGGAGGAATTGTATGGAGCGGAACCGCTAAAGAACCTGAATTACACACGGATTGTGAGCGAGAAGCACTTTAGACGACTCCGATCGTTCATGAATAATGGGGATATCTTTATGGGGGGTAAAGTGAATGAGGAGGGTTTAGCGATTGAACCCACCGTACTTACGAATATTACGTGGGAAGATCCGGTGATGCAGGATGAAATATTTGGACCCATTCTTCCTGTAATGGAATACGAGCAGCTGTCTGAAGTCATCGAAGGCATCCACCAGCATCCGAATCCCCTTGCCCTCTATATCTTTTCAGAGAGTAAGACCACTCAACAAGAAGTGCTTAATCAGGTTTCTTTTGGTGGGGGGTGTGTGAATGATACGCTCTACCACCTAGCTTCACCTTATCTGCCCTTCGGGGGTGTTGGGAATAGCGGGATGGGCGCCTATCATGGAAAAGGCAGCTTTGATACGTTTTCACATAAAAAAGGTGTCTTAAAACAAACCACCCGCTTCGATATTCCGTTTCGATATCCCAATGTAAAGGATGGGTTGAAGAAGATTAAGCTGTTTTTGAAGTGAAAGACAAAGAAGCAGGCAAGATCTATGGAGGATCATGCCTGCTTGGATTTAAGTTCTTTTTCTTTTTTTATTGCTCTTAACTGGCTTAAATAAAGGAAAATTCTATCCCTTCCATTAACCTTGATATTATGGAGGATGTAATTAACATCACCTTCGGTTTTAATAACGTCTTGTGCTAACTTTCTAATAAATTCCGGCTTGTCAGCTAGCTCCAGAATATCTATTACATACTGTTTAAATATCATGGGTGTTGTACTCCCTTTCATTATTCGTAATTAGCTTGCGCTATTCCTCAAGATCTTTTGAGATAATTTATTAATGATGTGTGTAAGGAATTTATGTTCTTCTATAAATTGAACACCATATTCATATGTTCCATCCTGAAGTTGGTCACGTCTCACAATTTTCCCATGAAAGGATAGATCATGATTTGTGAGTAAAAAGTCAAATTTATAGATGATGACATCCGAAGCAAGAAATCTTAACTCAGTAGAAAACCGTAATCCATTCCCACAAATATCTTTGATCAAAATTGCTGCTTTTTTTGTTACAATCTTACGGTTTTTAATTTCACTAATTTCTATTGTGCCTTTTGCGTATTCTTTGAAGTAGTGGCGATAATGCTTTCGGCGTCCTAACACATCAGTATACTCCTTTCTAGAGAAGCCGTTCGTTCTTTATTTAGAATTATACAACAAACAAAATGTTAATAAAAGTATAATTTTAGAATAATCTGGAATTTTTTTGATGGTTAACTTTGATCTTTGGATATATTATTTTTATTTTCAAAATATTTTATTGTTTTTTATCTTGGCCAAAGTAGGAAACTATCATGCATGAGCAGGAACCTCTCCTGCTTGTTTTATTTTATACGCATATTTTTTCCAATTAATAGGACCTTAATAGTAAGCAGGGGAAGGAGGTTGAATGGAAGTGGATACCGATCTGAGATTCATATGGAAGGCCATTGTCATTGTTATTGGGGGCGTGCTGATCCTTCGATTGGCCGGAAGAAAGTCCATTTCGCAATTAACTGTTGCTCAAACGGTGATGATGGTTTCCGTTGGTTCCTTAATCATTCAGCCTGTTGGGGACAGGAATATCTGGATTACCCTGTTGATTACGATTCTAATGGTACTGACTCTTCTATTCATTGAATACATCGTCATGAAGTCAGATGCCCTAGAATCGTTTTTCTACGGTAAATCGGTAGTGGTAATAGAGGATGGAAAACTTAAGGAAGACAATCTACGAAAACTACGTCTAACCGTGGACATGCTGGAGGTCCGGTTGAGGCAGCAGGGAGTTCAGAGAATTAGTGATTTACAATGGGCAACGATCGAGTCAAACGGACAACTGGGATATATGCTTAAGCCTGAAAAACAATATTCCACGAAGGAAGATATTCAGATGTTGATAGCGTTGCTGCAAGCCAACCTTCCAAACCTACCGAACTTGCCGAGTCAAGCCTCTGACGCTAACATTTTTAAAGAAGTGAACGATAATGGACACCTTCAAGAACCGCCAGAACATCTGAAATGAGGAGGGACAGGACACATGTTTAATACTCTATCTAGATGGATCTTTTGCGGAGCTCTCATTGGTGTAATCATTGGTTCAACAACTGCCTTTCTTTTAACGACGAATGATTTTTTAGGAAATATACGAGAGCAAAATTTTTGGCTGATTTATTTTCTTCCACTTGGAGGAATTATGATCGGTTATATGTACATGAAGTATGGCAAGGAATCAAACAATGATGCGGGGAAAGGAAATAATCTCGTAATTGATGGTGTTCACGGTAAGGCGAGGGTTATACGACGAATGGGTCCCATTGTCTATTTGGGAACTTTTATTACCGTTTTCTTGGGCGGATCAACGGGGAGAGAAGGAGCGGCCATTCAGATGGGAGGAAGTGTAGCTCAATCGGTCAATCAGTTTTTTAAGATCAATCCCATTGATCGGAAAATATTACTGATGAGTGGCATTAGTGCTGGATTCGGGGCCGCGTTCGGAACTCCGATTACAGGGGCTGTGTTTGGCATGGAAATGGCTGCTATAGGAAAAATGAAATATGAGGCCCTGGTACCTTGTCTCGTTGCCAGTTTTGTAGGACATTACGTGACGGAGATTGCTTGGGGAGTGAAACATGAATCGTTCCAGATCCAAACGGTCCCTGAACATTCTGTTTGGGTTTTTCTAAACGTTGTTCTTGTATCTATTCTGTTTGGCCTGATCGCATTGGCTTACTGCCAACTTAGACATGAGATTCAGACTGTAACCGAAAAGTACTTTAAGAAGAATCACATGATACGTGCCTTTGTGGGAGGAGTGATTATTGTTGCTCTAACAGTTATCATTGGTTCTCAGGACTATAACGGACGCGGGTTACAAATGCTTGAGCAATCGTTCAAAGAAGAAGTTCCTCCCTTTGCCTTTCTTGCCAAGCTGATCTTTACAGCTATCTCCATGGGATCGGGCTTTGTCGGTGGGGAAGCTATCCCTTTGTTTTTTATGGGAGCGACCTTAGGGAATACCTTGTACTCCTTCATCAACCTACCGCTATCCTTCCTTGCCGCCCTAGGGTTGATTTGTGTTTTCTCTGGAGGGGCTAATACCCCGATTGCTGCCTTTTTATTAAGTGTGGAGATGTTTGATGGGAAGGGAATCGAATACTTTTTTATAGCTTGCTTCGTCAGTTATCTGGTTTCTGGGCATCATGGACTCTGGCCATCTCAGACGATGTATGAGCCGAAGAGCAGGCTCTATCAGGTGTTGAGTGGTGAAACGATTGATCAGTTTGAAAGAAAGAAACAAAACTAGTCAGGTGTTGCTAATTATATACTTTGTATTATAATGGGAATTGCTGTATCAACTTTTTGGGGGGTGGTCAGTCATGGTAGCGAACCGGTTGCCAGAATCTGCAGCGTCTCATGCAAAGCCTAGTATTAGAGAGGCGATACTTTGCATGAGGTGGAATTTTATTTAATAAAAATCGCCTAGTGAGCTTATAGCATTTCTAATATTCTAGGCTTTGCACCTTATTTTTCTTAATTAAGAATAAGGGGCGAGCAGATCATGAAATATGTAAATGCAACAGCTATTTTACCCGAAGAGTTAATACTAGAAATCCAGAAATATATCCAAGGTGAAACTCTTTATATACCGAAACCAGAAGCCAACTATCGAAAATGGGGAACTCGTTCTGGAGGTAGGAAAATGATCGATCAGAGAAATACTTCAATTCGATGTAAGTTTCGGGATGGAGTGTCCATTTCCCAACTGGCAGAGGAATATTTTCTCTCGATCGAGACGATCAAGAAAATTGTATACTCTAAATAAGCGTTTAGCAGCCCTGATCAATGGATAATCAGGGCTTATTTTTATGTACAGTTTGTTTCCTATTCGTTTTTTACATATATTTATGGCTTCGATTGGTTTACATTATTACAGAGGATGTCTTTTGAAGTGTAAGGGAGGATGAATCATGAACGAACCTTTCATTCGTCATCATGAATATAATTTTATTAAACAACAGACGAAGATTATGCAGCGCACCATGACAACAGATCCTAAAGTCATTGAAGCGGTTAGATATAGTGCAGCGTCGAAAGTAGTAGAAATGTTCCCAGAAGTGACAGGGGAACAAAAGCAATTGCTAGAAAAGATTTCTACACTAAAATCAACAGATCAGTATCAGGAATATCTCGATGAATTAGCTCCATACGTAGTAGACTTCCCGAAAGTGACCGAAAAGCAAATCAAGAAGCTATTCCCCAAGAACAAGAAGCTTACAATTCCGGACCTGTCAGAGGTTGACCACAAGTCATTGACTTATCTAGGTTGGAGTGATATTGCAACTAGTAAAGTGTTTATGGTCTATCCCTTAAACGGTGAGGTCGTAGGAGTGGAGGGTCGCTTCACGATGGCCAATAAAAAGGATGTATGCTCCCTGTGTAAAGGGTACGGAGAAGTCGCTTTAGTGACAGCCATATCCAAGGCGAAGTCTTCCCAGTCCATTGACTATTATAAAGCGGTTGGAAATTACATGTGTATAGATCATCATAAATGTAATCAAAGCATTACCGATGTCACTGCATTGGAAAGATTTATTTATAGTGTGATGGGGTAGGGGCTAAGTACCAAGGGGTAATACAACCCAAAGCAGAATATAGAAAAGAAGAGCATGAGATTTAGTAAATCTCATGCTCTTTTTTTCTATTCGATTCCCTTAATTATCTGCCCGCTTGCTTCCTAATTCCTCAAAGATATTCTTAAAGATCTGAAAGTTGTCCTTTTCAGATTGAGCGAGCCATCTGATTTTTTCGGTTTCTTGATCCGATAAATTGCGGTCAAGTCGACTTTGGAGTAATTGAAGGTAAGCCTCGTATCTTTCGTCTTGGTTTAGAATGGTCATGTTGATTCAGTCCTTCCTTGCTAGCTTTACCGTCATTATTTCCCTTTTTTCGTTAATTATTTATGGTTAGCATGAGAGGGATAAGCGGAGTTTTTTCCGCTAAGTGGCCGGTTTGTTTATTTTATAGTCAAATAAGCGGAAATTTTTCCTTTATTCGTCCAAAAGCAGCTCAGTTTAGGCTTTGGGAAGCCAATAGGCGGAATTTGTTCCGCTCTTATAGCCGAATTTAGCCACTTGGGGAGAATAGCGGAACATTCTCCGCTTATTTTGGGGAAGGCCGACCTACCTGCTTTGCCAGTAGCAGATAGCCGTGCCCTTTCGTTGTCGCATATAATACTACCCGACAATAATTCGTTCCTTAAGATAATGGAATCCTGTTTTTTTCTCGTCTCTTTTTAGTAAGAGCAAGAAAGGAATAATCCCGACACGACCAATGAACATCAAGATCATCAGGAGGATCTTACTTGGTGAGGATAGATACGGCGTGATTCCCAGCGAAGAGCCACAAGTACCAAACGCCGATGTTACCTCGAAGATGATCTGCACCATACTAAACCCTTCTACAACCATGATAAAGAAGACGGATGCAATAACGATGTTGGTCGCAAAGATAAATACGATAATGGCTTTATTAATATCTTCAGGATGCAGCTCTCTTCGAAAAATCTTAATTTCGGTTCGGCCCCTCATATAGATGACAATGGTAAGTAGAATCACCACAAAAGTAGTGGTTCGTATCCCGCCCCCTACACTGCTCGGAGAAGCTCCAATAAACATAAGCAGGCTGATGAAAAAGAGAGTAGGATCGGTTAGGGCATTGAAGTCCATCGTAGCTAACCCCCCACTGCGGCTCGTTACCGAGTTGAACAGGGAGTAGAAAAAGGAATCGATAGGAGACTTGTCTGCTAAGAAGTGATTTCGCTCTAATAAGTAGAAGACAACGGCCCCGAGACCTAGAAGGCCAAAATACGTAAGTGATGTAATCTTGGTAAACAACGAGAATTGTATACGTTTATTTGTCCAGTAATTTTTCCAGTTCTCTTGGATCTCGATTAGGACGGGAAATCCAATGGCTCCAAGAATGATGAGCAGCATATGGACGGTTTGTACGAAATGATCGTCATGGAACCGCATGAGAGAGTTTCCAAAAATATCGAAGCCTGCATTGGTGAAGGCACTGACAGAGGAGAAAAAACCGTAAAACATGGCGGCATGCCATGTAGAAATTACGTTTGAATAATAAAAGTAAAGGCCTAAGATAACCGTTCCAATGGCTTCGATGATTAAAGCAAGCTTCAGGATGGTGAGCATCAAAGCGACTAACCCAGATAAGGTCGAACGATTGTGATCTATGGCGATCCAACGCCTCTGTTCTAAGCCAATGGAACGACCGAGCAAGATCCACAGAAAGGTACCGAGGGCCATAATGCCAATTCCGCCAATCTGGAAGATGACAATGAGAACCAACCTTCCCCAGACATTGAAGGTTTCGGCGGTGTTGACGACAGTAAGACCGGTCACACTGATCGCGCTAATGGCAGTAAAGAAAGCATCAATGAGAGAAAGTTCGATTCCAGGATTATGGAACAGAGGAATCTTCAGTAACAGGGATGCCGTGACTACGGAAAAGGCATAAAACAATATAATAATTTGAACGGAGCTTAATCTTTTTCTTCTATTTGACCATTCCAAGTGTATACACCGACCTAATATATGTATAGATGAAACCTTATTTACGCCTACCGTGAATTAAAACATTAGAGGGAATTAATGTCAAGGACGGCCGATCTAAGAGCGTGTCTTTCTTCAACTGTTAACCTTTTCACAGTATAATAGAAGTCAGTTGTTTACAATGGGAGGGTAGGGGGAGAAAAGTTGAAACATTTAGGCCGATTCGCTGCTTTAGTTGTTTTTCTTGTCTTCGCAGCCGCCTGCTCTTCGCAGGGAGCTCCTGATTCCAGGGCTTCGAAAACAGAGCTTATGATTTCTAGCGCTGCAAGCCTAACGGATGCTATGAATGAGATGAAACAACTCTATGAACAACAAAATCCACATATCTCACTGACTTTTCACTTTGGTAGCTCGGGAAAGCTAGCCAAACAGATTGAACAAGGTGCGCCAAGCGATGTTTTTCTGTCAGCAAGTATGAAGGATATGGATGCCTTGGAAGGGAAAAATCTTATTCATACCGAATCGAGGCAAGACTTCGCAAGGAATCAATTGGTGCTGATCACCAATGCTAGTAGACTGATTGAAATCAACTCTTTTGAACAGATTCCAGTGGAGAATCTTCAGCATGTGGCGGTTGGAGAACCCGAAACAGTTCCTGCTGGACGATATACGAAGGAAGCATTAGAATCGATCGGTCTGTGGGAGCGGCTGCAAGGAAAATTGGTTTTTGGATCTGATGTACGGCAAGTGTTAACGTATGTGGAGTCAGGCAATGCAGAGCTAGGTGTGGTTTACGCGAGTGATGCGGCGACGACGACACAAGTGAAAGTGTTGGCGAAAGCAAAACCGAAATGGCATCAGCCGATTGTCTATCCGGCAGCGGTCCTTTCAGAAACTACTAAAATAGAAGAAGCACAAGCTTTCCTAAACTTTGTGATGGGACAGACAGGGAAAGAAATATTGAAGAAATACGGCTTTGAATGAGGGGGCTTGGGAAGAGTTGAATTACACACCGTTGTATCTCTCATTAAAAATTGCTGGAATATCCACATGCATTGTCTTTATTACAGGGGTTTTTCTTGCTCGCTTACTCGCGCGGCGAGATTTCACAGGGAAGAGCGTGATAGAGTCCCTCATTCTTCTTCCTCTTGTCTTGCCGCCTACCGTGGTGGGATTTGGCTTGCTTCTCTTGTTCGGTAAGAATGGACCGCTTGGAGCCTGGCTAAACGATTGGTTCGGAATCCAGGTGGTGTTTTCTTGGATAGGAGCGGTTGTGGCTTCTACGGTTGTAGCTTTTCCTCTGATGTATCAGAGTGCTACAGCTTCCTTTTCTAGCATTGATCGGAAATTCGAACAAGTAGCCCGAACGATGGGGGCTTCGGAATGGCGGGTTTTTTGGACAGTGACGTTCCCATTAGCTTGGCCGGGATTATTAGCTGGGCTTGTGCTCTCGTTTGCGAGAGCGCTAGGGGAATTCGGGGCTACGCTCATGTTAGCAGGAAATATACCAGGAAAAACGGATACTATACCGATTGCCATTTATTTTGCTGTAGAGGCCGGGCAGATGGAGAAAGCAACGTTTTGGGTGACTATCATTGTGGCTTTAGGCTTTAGCACGATCATGTGGTTGAATTGGTGGACGAAAAGAAACATCCGGAGATACACGTACGACCAATCTCATTAAGGGGGAGAAGAGGATGCTCTCTTTTCATATCAAGAAGACATTAGCTCATTTTACCTTAGACATGGGATTTGATACCGAGAATGAGATTGTAGTCCTGTTTGGCCCCTCGGGATCAGGGAAAACGACGGTACTGAATTGTATCGCTGGACTTCAACATCCTGATGAAGGCTTCATTCGGCTAAATGAAGTTCCCTTTTTTGATGAGAAGTCCAAGCCTATGCCCCCTCAGAAGCGCAAGGTAGGATATCTGTTTCAAGAATATGCGCTGTTTCCCCATATGACGGTGGAGAAGAATATTGCCTATGGCATGGATGCTAAAAAAAGAGGGGAATCAGGTTTCCTGGTAAGCTCGCTTCTAAGCGTATTAGGAATCGAACACTTGCTATCCAAGTATCCTCACCAAATCTCAGGGGGAGAGAAGCAAAGGGTTGCTCTGGCTAGAGCTCTAGCTACGGAACCTTCTATCTTGCTCCTTGATGAACCTCTCTCGGCACTCGATCAAGAAACTCGTCTACAATGTCAGGAGGAATTACTTCGCATCCATGAGATGTGGAGGATCCCGTTTATTATCGTAACTCATGATAAGGGAGAGGCCGAAAAGCTGGGGGATAAGATCCTATTTATTGAAAAGGGAAGAATTATGGAAAAGGCCATCCCACAAGCGAGGGCGTAAGGGATGGCCTTGGGCTTAATTGTAAACATTTTCGATTCGTGACTTCGTAACGATTGTTCGTGACCTCGAGGCTGATTTTCGTGAGTTTGGCAACTGTTTGGTTTCATAGATGTCATCGAACCTGGTTTTATTTGGAACCATTCCAGGTTTGTTAATAAAATAGCTAGTTCCGTGAGTTTGATAGGCTTATTATTTGAAATGGCTACAGCATCGTGAGAATCGACTTCTGTTTCGTGATAAAAATGAATAAAGGCGTGAGTATTTTCAAAAAAACGTGAGTTTCGGACTGATTCGGGCCGAAACATGCGGGTCCAAGCCCTCTAATGAATCAAAAATCGACCGAGACCATAAAAAATGGGCCTGAAGGTTGGGGGTAAGTCAATACTGATCCTCTTTCTGATCCATATTTTTTAATAAATTTATCAAAAAAGGGCTGCAAACAGACTAAAATGAAAAAAGTCTCTTAAGCCCCCCAGATTAATCGTTTCTATAAAAACAGTAAAATAAACACCCCTAAGACTACACAATAGTAAGAGAAATACTTTAGATTACCTTGCCTCATAATTCCCATAAACCATCTTAGAGAGAAGTAGGAGGCAATGAGTGATAGTAGAAAAGCGATGGTATGCGCAAGGAATAGACCTTGTCCACCAGAATCACTAAACAGCTTCGGACCTTCAAGAATGATTCCCCCGACACTAACTGGAATATAGAGTAAGAAGGAAAAGCGCAACGCGGTATCCTGCTTCATGCCAAGGGCCATCGCAGCGACGATGGTTGCCCCAGATCGGCTAATCCCCGGGATTAAGGCGACAGCTTGGGCTAATCCCACGATGACAGCGTCTTTCCAGGTGAGGTGAGCATCTGCCTTCTGTCCACGCAGGTTTCGAATCAACCATAGCGCCACAGCGGTCACAAGTAAACTGATTCCTACCATATAAATTCCCTTTAAGGTTTCCGAGATGAAATCGTTGAAAAGCACGCCGATAACACCAGCAGGTACGGTAGCGATGACAAGATAGACAATGAACATGAAGTCTGATTGGTATTCTTCTTTTCTTGTCAGGATATAGTTGATCCCATTCTTCGTTAATCGGATAAGATCTTCACGATAGATGATAAGAACGGCAAGAAGGGATGCTGTATTAACCAAAATCTCGAAGCTTAAGCCCTCAATATATAATCCAAATAAATGCTGTACGAGTACGAGATGTCCACTAGAAGAGATGGGAATAGGCTCTGTGAAGCCTTGTAAGAGACCTAAGAATGCATACTTCAGTAAAATAATAAAATCCATAAGCAGCTCCTCGCTAAGAAAATACTAGGTTCATAGGCTGACCCCTAGTTAGTATATAAGAATTGGAGGTAGAATCCAACCGAAAAAAAGTAAATTCTAGGATAAATTGCCGTTAAATAAAGTGGAACTTCTCGGCCCCCTCCGCATATCCTGAAAGGAAAGGAATCTGGGCTTATGCCCATAGGATAAAACGATCATGATGGCAAGGATGGGGGATATGCAGAAGAGAATCGTGATATTGGGCGCCGGTTTCGGAGGATTAACGACCGCAGTCACGTTGCAAAGAAAGATGAAGCTCCATGAAGCTGAAATCATACTGGTAAATAAGAACAGCTACCATCATGTAACCACGTGGCTACACGAACTCGCAGCAGGAACCAGCCCCATGGATAAATGTATGGTGGATATTGAAAAGGTCCTGCAAGAGGATAAAGTAAAGCTGGTGAAGGGTGAAGTTAGCTCCATTGATTTTAAGCAAAAGAAGGTTGAGTTGAATGGAGGTGCAAGCCTCACCTATGATTATTTGGTCATGGCGCTGGGAAGTGAAACCGAAACATTCGGGGTTCCGGGGGTGAAAGAACATACGTATGTCATTCGAAGCATTACCAGCGCCGTGTCCATTCGAGATCAAATCGAACGGATGTTTCGAAAGAGCAAAATAGAATCGTTCCGGCGAGAAAATCTTCATTTTATCATTTGCGGTTCAGGCTTTACCGGGGTTGAATTCGCTGGGGAGCTGGCTGACCGGGTAGATGAGCTTTGCAAGGAGTATGGAATCGATCGCAACAAGGTTAGGATATCCAATGTGGAAGCCTCCCCTCATGTTCTAGCAGGGTTTGATCCTGACTTGTCGGAGTACGCCAAAACCGTGTTAAAGAGAAAAGGGGTAGACATTAATACCTCCACGCCAGTCCAGGAGTGTACTCCAAGAGGAGTTCTTCTTGATGAGAAGAAAGAGTTGCAATCCCCCACCGTCGTATGGACAGCTGGGGTTCGGGGACATTCTTTAACAGCCAAATTTATGAAGGAAACCATTCGAGGCCGACTAAAAGTAGATCAGTATCTGCGACCTCCTGAACAGGAAGACGTATTTGTTGTGGGGGATAGCTCTGTGTTATTTAATGAATCCGGTGGTCCGTACCCGCCAACAGCGCAAATTGCCGTTCAACAAGGAACTCACTGTGCACAGAATCTCTTGGCGCTCCTTCGAGGGAAGAGGATGCAACCCTTCCAGCCGAGGATCAAAGGTACGATTGTTTCCATTGGAAAAAAAGAGGCAGCAGGCGTGGTGTATGGGCGCAAGATTTATGGAACTAAAGCGGTTTGGATGAAACGGTTAGTGGATTATCATTATCTTTACCGTATTGGCGGGATGAAGCTTGTGATGGAGAAGATCAAATTAGGGGATAAGCAAAGTGATCGAAGGAATAACAGTAGTAAAAGCAGTGACAGCTTGCTCGACCACTGAGCAAGCTGTCCGCTTAAGACTTAGTTACAGAAGATGTGTTTTCCAATCTTTTTAATTTGTGGACGAGTCCAGATCCATCCGGAAGTGGCTGTATCCGGATTGAAGTAGTAGGTAGCTCCTGCAGAAGGATCCCAACCGTTCAGTGCATCTTGAACGGCTCTTCGTGCTGTCTCATTCGGGGTTAACCAGATCTGCCCATCGGCTACAGCTGTGAAGGCCCGAGGTTCAAAGATTACACCGGAAGGTGTATTTGGGAACGTTGCACTTTTTACACGGTTTAAGACAACCGCAGCTACAGCCACTTGACCGACATAAGGCTCTCCTCGAGCTTCTCCATAAACAGCATTCGCCATGATTCTTAAATCATTATCGGACATACCGTGTGCCTTGTAACTAGGAGCAGCCGTTGCACGTGCTTGAGGTGCAGGTGCCGTTTGTCTAGGTGCTGGAGCTGGAGCCGGACGCTGAGCAGTAGCCCCACCACCTGTGGTACCTTTCCAGTTCTTCGTTGCCGTCCGTAGTTTGCTGCGTGTTTGAGGTCCGACAGTGCCATCCGCCTTCATCCCAAACTGTCTTTGGAAATTACGTACAGCGGTCTGGGTGGTGGGACCATACCTTCCATCAATTTTCCCTTTGAAAAAACCTAAAAATTTTAATCTTCCCTGGATCTCCCAGACCTCACCACCGACGGCCCCGCGTTTTGTTACCTTTCCGCTAGACTTCGCAGCCGCGGTTCCTTTCGTTGGCCAATTCTTCGTTGCTTGCCAGAGCTTAAGCTTCGTTTTAGGTCCTACGACACCATCGACCTTCATGCCAAAACGATACTGGAAGTTGCGCACAGACCAATAGGTCTGCCATCCAAATTTTCCGTCAATCTTGCCTTTAAAGTATCCTAAGTGCTGCAATCTTCCCTGCAGCTCCCAAACCTCGCCGCCGACAGCCCCGCGTTTAATGACGCTCTTCGAAAATGTTTCTTCGGTTTGCACGTTAGTCAGGGCCATGCTTATGCAAAAAAAACCTAAAGCGATAGTAAAAAATAGCAAAAGATACTTTTTCATTTTTTCCTCCTGAAGCATAAATGGTTTCCTGGAGCTTACTGTTATTTTTCTCAATGGAAGAGAATCCATTCTTTATAATAAAAAGGTAATTTTATCCCTAATGGTGAATCGGAGGGCTGACCGCTACTTCGGGATTGGCTAGGGAAAGATGGACTTCATGTTTTTCATTAATCGAAGCGAAGAATACTTTGTCCACGTCCCTAATGCCACGACGATGCAGTTCATCTTTTAGCCACGATTCATTGAGATTCATCGCTTTGAGTACGTCGCCATAAATCTTTCCTTCAACAATGACAGGATAGGTCATATTTGCAATACGCTTCTTAATTCCCATATCTTCAATTGTCACGGTTTCTTTATTGGGCTTCTTCTGTACAGTGAGCTTACCATTGGATTCGATGATCCCTAGATGAACATCACTCACATCGAAAATATCCCTCTCTCTTAACATCTGCAGAATGTTATCAATAGAGTACCGGATTCCTCTAATGTTGCTATTTAAAAACTGTCCCTCGTGGATGACGATGGTAGGTTCAAAGGTGATGAGCCTACCGAACCTTCGACTCCTGATGGCCCAATTGGAGACCAAGCGCTGAAGTACAGCGATGAAGATAATCGCTCCGATGGTTGGAAGATGATGAATGGAGGGATCGGCAATATCGGCGCCAACAACAGCTCCCATAGCAAGGATAATAAGAAAATCAAATACAGGGAGTTCGCCAATGGACCTCTTTCCCATGATGAGTGTGACAATAAGCAGTAGAGGCAAAATCGTAAAAATCCTTCCAGCCACAATTAGCAAGTCCTTTACGAATTCCATGATTACTGACCCCTATAACCGGAAGCTAATTCTTGATTTACGTCTGTGACTCTCTGATTAAAGTTATAATACCGATAGTCCGGCGTAATCTCCGGGAGACGATCTGCTTCTGCTTGGTTGGTAATAATTCTTCCAGCGGAAACATAACGGTTCTTTGGAATAGTGACATCGATCACCCGACATCCCGGCTCAAGAACCGCACCTTCTTCGATATAGCTATTAAATACAAGGGCCTGCATCCCGATAAAAACGTCTTGCTCCACACGGGTAGGTCCATGGACTTGGCTCTGATGGGCAAGGGTGACACGCTCTCCAATATGGACGGAGTAAGGTTCATCGTCAACAAACACCGAGTTCTGGCCAATGTTTCCCCCATACTCGAAATTCTTCAGTCCGTGAACCACAACACCATCCTGCACATTAGAGCGGTTCCCAATGTGAATCTTTAAACCCTCATCGCCTCGGATGGATACAAAAGGGGCAATGAATACGGTTTGACCTATGTGAACTTGTCCAATGACAGAGGCATGAGGGTGGATATAGGAAGAAGGATGGATGGTCGGGTAATCCTTGTTTAGGTTGAAAGTCGTTTCGGTGTTTTCTTGGATGTTTTTATTTTTGTTTAGCAACCAGCTACCGACAAGTTGGCCAGCAAAAAGGGCGATAGAGCTGCCGACTATCCACTTGTTTTTCGCTTTCATAAAAAACACCTCGTCTGTTATTTTCCTTATTTTTTATTAAAGAAAAGGAAATTATCCGCAGGTATTTCCAGATGTGAAGGAGGACGATTTTCATGAAGTAAAAAAAGGATCCGAGTTTTTCGGATCCTTGATTTTAGGCTTCTGTTCGAGGTTTGGTCGGGTCGCATTGAGGTGGCCTGGCTGCATTCACCTCAGCTAGCTTCGTGAGATAATAGCATTCTTCACGGGCCATATGATCGAGTATTAGGGGAGCAAGCGTGCTTAAAACTTTTTGCTGGAGCTCCATCGCCTCTAGTTCGCGGAGGAACTGGGTAAAGACAAGGATTTCCACTTCCACTTGATGATTAAACCGATCTAATGCCGGGAAGTGCTGTAAACTGGTTCTCATATAACCGGCTACTTCGACAGCTTTAATATAAAACTGTTCAAAAGTCATCGCAAACTTTTCGCTCTGCTTTTTCAGCTTTTTCTCCACCATGTCTAGATCTGCAGCGATTCCTGCAGAGTGTCCTGCTGCATCAAGCAGCCATACGAGGTGGTGATGAACCGGGTGCATGGGCGGAGGAACAGTTCCCTTCGTTAAAAAGTCTAAGATCCGAAGATATTCTTCAACCTCGTTCACCATATGATTGATGAAGGTAGGAGGAAAGCCAATAGCGATTTGTTCGGTTAAATGGCGGCGGATCAGATGGAGCTTAAATCCTCTTATTTCCTCCGCCTGTTTCTTAGCCGTGTTGGTCAACGAAGCGAGTTCTTTTTCAGCGAGGTTTTGCCGTGCTTGAATGAGTAACTGATCAAAGACTTGGATAAAATTCTGAGCTTTCTTGACTTCTTCCTGTTCCTTAGGTGATAGCTGGTCAAGCAGCATGCGAGCATGATCTCCTAGCACTTGAAGCCAGAACCGGTGTTCAAATAAAGCAGCCTGTTGAAAATTGGCAGTACCCAATCGTTTTCCCCCTTCCATTTTTTTGTCCAATAAAGCCTATTCAGGAAAAAGAAGAATATTCTCGTAGGGGCTTGCGCCGTTACCATTTGTCCATCTCATCCATAAGCTAGCTAGAAGAAGATAAAACGAGGTGGATTGAATGCGCAAAAGGAAAAGCCTGAAGAGGATGCGGGCAGCGGCGAAGAAAATCAAAGGGAAACCATTCCTATATAGGAACTCCAAAGGGGATCCCTATGTAGTCCAGGTCAAAGATGTGAAAAAAGATCATGTGGTGATGAGAGCTCATCGAATTAATCGGAAAAAAGTTGATTTACAACAGGTCGGTTTTCCAGGTCTAGGTGCGGGTTCCGGCTTGCTTGGAGGTTTAGGCGGAGGAACAGGTCTAGGTGGACTTGGTGCCCTAGGCGGTGCGATGAATTATATCGTTCCGATGTTTAAGTTGTTTTCCACTATTGGACCCTTATTTAGAGGATTAGGTGGTGGACTAGGAGCATCAGGAGGAAGTCAAGGTGGAGGCGGTATAGCTTCTCTTGATGCTTTGAATGATTTAAGTGAAGAGGAAGATAAGAAGAAGGAGAAAGAAGAGGATTAACTTGAATCATAGCCACTAATTTCCAGAAGGGTGATTTTGGTCATGGGAGAACCTATGTAATGGTCCCCCGGGGATCAACAGAAACTTTATATGGAGGGAAACCCATGACTGTATCTACTTCTGTAAAACAAACCCTTGCTGGATTAAAGGGAGCACAAGCCAACCTAGAAACATTTGCTTTACAAACACAAGATAAACAAGCGAAGCAGATGTATACGCAGGCCGCTCAGCAGACACAAACCATTATTTCCTCTCTAGAGCAACGCGTTCAGAAGATTGAGCAGGAAGAACCAGAATATAAAGGATTCTAGTAAATCATGACCCATACAAAAAGGCTGTCCCTTAGATCCGGTCGGGCAAGAAGCGATGGGCTGAAGGGTCAGCCTTTTTTGGTTTATGGAAACATTTTCAGATAAATTTCCTATAAATATCCTCTGCCCTTTTACTTGGATATCCGTTATATTAGTACATGGTGATTAATGATAAAATCTATGAGTGGTTTATATAAAGGGGGAACTGGAGATGGGCTCAGAAAGAAGAGAAGTCCCATTCGGTGTGGCAATTATTCCGTTGATCGTCATGATTGCAGGAATGGCTGTCACCATTATTGTTTTTGAGGGAAGTCCGCATATCCCCTTAATTCTTGGCAGCGTTGTCGCTGCTCTGCTCGCGTGGAAATACGGGTTCTCTTGGAAGGATATCGAGGACGGGATGTATAAAGGAATCCAGTTGGTCTTACCTGCTGTGTTAATTTTAATTGTAGTAGGGATGATTATCGGTTCGTGGATTGGTGGGGGAGTTATTTCGGCCATGACCTACTATGGCTTGCAGCTTTTATCACCTGCCTATTTCTTAGTGGCGATCGCTTTAATCTGTGCGGTTGTTTCTTTGGCTATCGGTAGTTCATGGTCAACTATGGCTACGATCGGGGTAGCGGGAATGGGAATTGGAATGAGTATGGGCATTCCTGCTCCGATGATTGCAGGAGCGGTTATTTCTTGTTCTTATTTCGGAGATAAGATGTCTCCACTTTCCGATACAACCTTGCTTGCTTCTGGCCTATCTGGAGCTAACTTATTCGAACATATTCGCCATATGCTTTACACCACAATTCCCGGCTTGGTGATTGCCCTTGGCGTCTATTGGTATCTTGGAAGGGGCTTTGCCTCTGACACCGTGTCTGCTACAGAAATTAACGATGTGATGACGGTATTAAGGGAGAACTTTATGATCTCGCCATGGCTCCTTCTTATTCCCGGCATTGTTATTATGTTGGTTTCCAGGAAGGTTCCTGCCTTGCCAGCACTAATCGTTGGAGTTGTGCTGGGATGGATCGCTCATGTTTGGCTACAAGGCGCAACCATGAGTGAGGCGGTTTCTGCCTTACAGGGAGGCTATCAATTAGAATCCGGGAATGCCATGGTAGACAAGCTATTGAACCGTGGCGGTATTGATAATATGATGTATACCGTTTCTTTGATCCTTGTAGCAGCTGTATTTGGAGGCGTGTTAGAGCATACAGGGATGCTGGAAGCCATTGTTCGTAAAATCTTAAAGCTGGTAAAAACGGATGGCGGTCTGATGGCCTCTACGGTTGGAACTTCTTTCTTTACTAATGCCGTATCGGCTGACCAATACTTGTCTATTGTTGTACCTTCTCGAATGTATGCAAAAGCTTATAAGGACCGTAACCTTCATCCCAAGAATCTCTCAAGAGCTCTAGAGGATGGGGGAACCATAACATCGGTCTTTATTCCTTGGAATACGTGTGGAGTCTTTATTTTTGGAACCTTAGGCGTTTCTGCCTTTGCCTATGCGCCTTACGCCGTGTTAAATTTCACGGTGCCAATTATATCGATTATCTTCTCTTTATTAGGAATAACCATAGTGAAACTGAAGAAGTAATTTTCAAAGGCAACCACAGCGATGTGGTTGCTTTTTTTATGAGCCCAAATTTCCTGGAGGTTTGATGTAAGGTAGGCCTGGCTTCCTAGTATGTGATTTGATGAAGCTTTTCATATATAATTATATTAAATAATAAACACCGTTTTTTCATACTGCTCATCCAGAAGTATATACATTAAATAAAAGGGGAGTGAGGGACGAATGAATTGGCTTATTCGTTTAGTTTTAAGCGGTTTTTCTCTAATTATTGCGGACTGGTTGTTAGCAAGTATCTCGCTTAGAGGATTCGGTACAGCTCTTATCGCTGCCTTTATTCTAGGGTTAGTCAACATGATTGTCAGACCAATCCTTGTGTTTTTTACCTTACCTCTCACGATTGTGTCACTTGGTTTATTCTTATTGGTGATTAATGCCTTGACGTATTGGTTTACTTCCATGCTCGTTCCAGGCTTTGAGATTACAGGCTTCTGGGGGGCGTTCTTCGGGGCTATCGTCACGACCATTGTAAGTTCTATGCTGAATGCTTTAATAACGGAAAGAAAATAAGCCCCTAGATGGGGGCTTATTTCAATTCAGAATAAATTTTTGTGATATCGTCAAGAAGCAGGTTGGCTGCTTTTACACCACCAGCTGTGTTCCAGATGGCATCATTGACTTTGTATGCACGGTTATTTTTCACAACGTTAAGGTTCTGGAATAAAGGATCCTTAAGCCATTCTTGTTCATTCTTATTCGCTTCGCCGTCACCCGTATCATAGGTGAAGTAGAAGAGAATGTCGCCTTCCATTTCAGGTGTACGTTCCTTTGTGATCTCATCTGCGAATTCTGGCTTGTTCTGAGCAGCCGGACGAGCTAAGCCGATCTGTTCGAAGATGACCCCAGAGAAAGTGTCCTTATAGTAAATTCTTGTTTTTCCCGCCATAAAACGAACAATCGACACTTCAAGATTTAGCTTATCAGCGAACTGCGTCTTGAATTCTTCAATACGCTGGTCAAAATCTCCAATAACCTTTCGGCCTTCTTCTTCTTTATTTAATGCCTTAGCGTACAATTCAAAATTAGGCTTCCATTGTCCTCGCAATGTATCTGAGAAAACAGTAGGGGCAATAGCAGATAGCTGTTGGTAAACTTTTTCTTGGCGCATCTTATTCCCTATAATGAGATCAGGCTGAAGAGCAACAATCGCCTCAAGGTTGACTTGGCTCTCTGTTCCAACAACTTCAACCCCTTCCATTTCAGCAGCGATGTGCTCATAATAAGGGTCTCCCGTCCAAGATTTTACCGCTCCCACAGGCTTCACTCCGAGGGCAAGCAGGGCTTCTGTACCTTCGTTTGTTAAAATAACGACCTTCTGAGGAGTTCCTTTAATTTCTGTTGTACCCATAGCATGCTCTATCGTGCGGACTTCATCGCTAGCAGGCGCTGCTTGTTCCTGTGGCTTAGCCGCTTGACCAGATGGAGCAGCAGGTTCCTGAGTTTTACCGCCGCCGCATCCTATAAGGAAAAGGGCAAAGGTTAACAAAAGAGTCATTAACTTGTATGTATTGGAAACCATCAATCATTCTCTCCTTTTTGATAATGAAATTCATTTACGTTCATATGGTAAAAGAGAAGAGGAAAAATGTCAACAGAAAAATGAAACTGATTATCACCGTCGTTGACAAAGATTTTCATTGTCTTTAAACTAGAAGAAGAGTATTTAGATGTAGTGAAGAAGAAAAGGTGCAATGATGACATTTTTATTATCCAATCGAATCCTTAAAATTTTAGGTTTATTTGCTTTGATTTTAGTTATGATCGTATGCGGCTTTTCTAGCGTCCGGTTTGGGCTGACTCAAATTACTTGGGAGATGGTTTGGCAGGCGTACTCGCAGTTTGATGGTTCGAATGAACAGATCATCATTACCACCTCGCGGGTGCCGAGGGCGCTGATCGCCATTGCAGTGGGAATCAGTTTAGGGATGGCAGGAGCCTTGATGCAAGGGTTGACCAAGAATCCGTTAGCTGCACCGGATATCTATGGTTTGAACGCAGGGGCGAGCTTCTTTATCGTATTTTTCGTTGTATTCCTTGGCGTATCATCCTTGTCTGCATTTACTTGGATTGCCTTTTTAGGGTCAGGGCTAGCGGCTTTAGCGATTTATGTTCTAGGGTCACTGGGCAGGAATGGTCTTTCCCCAATGAAATTGACTTTAGCTGGGGCATCCATGGCAGCACTTTTTTCTTCCCTAACCCAAGGGATGCTCTCTATGAATGAGAAAGCGTTAGATGAAGTACTGTTTTGGTTAGCAGGTTCTGTTGAAGGACGCTCCTTAGAGATGCTTACACCGGTTCTTCCCTATATGATTACAGCTTGGGTAGCTGCTTTTCTCTTAGCGAAACAAGTCAACACCTTAAGCATGGGAGAGGATGTAGCGAAAGGATTGGGTCAGCGAACCGTCTGGATCAAGAGCCTGACATGGGCCGTTATTGTCCTCCTTGCAGGGAGCTCTGTTGCTGTAGCCGGACCTATTGGTTTTGTTGGTATCGTTGTTCCTCATTTAGCAAGAGCGCTGGTCGGAGTCGATTATCGCTGGCTTCTTCCTTATTCCGGAGTACTGGGAGCGATCTTACTGCTTCTAGCGGATATTAGTGCAAGATACATTATCATGCCAAAAGAGGTACCAGTAGGGGTTATGACCGCACTGATCGGAACTCCATTCTTTGTTTACATTGCACGCAAGGGGTTTTACCGGAAATGAAAAAGTATGTATCGTTTCGTCCTAAAAAAGGGAGATTCTCCTTTCTCATAGACAAGAAAGTCATGGTGGTTTTTTCAGTTTTACTCATTCTTTCTCTTCTTCTCATGATTGTAAGTATTGGCATGGGAGATATGAAGATCAATCCGTTGGATGTGGTTCGTACGTTATTGGGTCAAGGTACTGATATGCACGCGCTCGTCATCCAACAGTTCAGGATGCCACGGATTCTGATTGCGTTCCTCGTAGGAGCTTCCCTTGCGGTTTCGGGAGCGATTCTGCAAGGGATCATGCGAAACCCCCTTGCGTCTCCTGATATTATCGGGATTACCAGTGGGGCAGGGGTAGCTGTGATTACTTTCCTGACGTTTTACTTAGACTCAAATAATAATACTTTAAGCGTTAGCATTCATTGGCTCCCTGCAGTAGCCTTCCTTGGTGCGACTCTCGTGGCCTTCTTAATCTACGGTTTATCTTGGAATAAGGGCGTAACCCCTGTACGACTGGTTCTTGTCGGGGTAGGCTTGGATGCCGCGATGAAAGCGATGACGCAATTAATGATGATTTTTGGTCCGTTATATCTGGCTACTCAATCGAAAATTTGGTTGACAGGAAGCGTATACGGGTCATCTTGGGATAATGTGTGGACGTTAGTTCCGTGGGTGTGCTTTCTTCTACCTTTTACGTTTATTATCACTCGCATCTTGAATGTACAGGAGCTGGGAGATGATCTGGCCACTGGCGTGGGAAGTGTCGTTCAAAAGCATCGAATGTTACTTTTATTAATTAGTACGGCCTTAGCTGGAGGAGCGGTTGCTTTTGCCGGAGGGATTGGGTTCGTTGGCTTAATGGCTCCGCATATTGCAAGACAATTAGTCGGTTCCGCTTTTGGAGGATTGCTTCCGGTCTCCGCGCTTATCGGGGGGATCATTGTCGTGGTAGCAGACCTCGTCGCGCGAACGGCCTTTACTCCATTAGATATCCCAGCGGGAGTGTTTACAGCAGTCATAGGGGCTCCATATTTCATTTATCTTCTTTATAAGAACCGAAATATGTAAATAGGAGGAGAATCAAACATGCAAGCCATGGAAACGAAGGCTCTAACACTAGCCTATGAGAAGGAAGTCATTATCGACCAACTTCATTTAAAGATACCCAAAGGTAAAATTACGGTATTCATCGGTAGCAACGGTTGTGGGAAGTCTACCTTACTTCGCTCTCTCGCCCGATTACTGAAACCGCAAACCGGTTCGATTATATTAGATGGGAACGAAATTAGTAAGCTAGCCACCAAAGAAATTGCGAAGAAACTAGCCATCCTGCCGCAAGGACCTATCGCGCCTGAAGGGTTAACCGTTCTACAATTAGTAAAGCAAGGCCGATACCCATATCAGAGCTGGTTGAAGCAATGGTCGGAAGAAGATGAAACGATGGTGTATCGTGCGCTTGAAGCAACACAAATGAAGTCTTTTGCGGAACGTCCGGTGGATTCCTTGTCAGGAGGGCAACGTCAGAGAGCTTGGATCGCCATGACTCTCGCTCAAGGGACAGAAACAATTTTACTTGATGAGCCGACCACATACCTAGATTTGACCCATCAAATCGAGATTCTAGACCTGTTGTTTGAACTCAATGAAAAAGAACAGCGTACAATTGTCATGGTGTTACATGATTTAAATCTAGCCTGCCGTTATGCCCATCATATCGTGGCCATTCAGAACCGATCCGTATTTGCTCAAGGGAAGCCGGAAGAAGTCGTGAACGCTGATATGATTCAGAGTGTCTTCGGCATGCAGTGTGAGATCACAGTTGACCCCTTATTTGGAACCCCCATGTGTATACCTCATGGTAGAGGAAGAGTAGTGAAGCCTTTAAATCATAAAGTCAGTGTCATAGGGTAGGTGGAAAATATGCTCCTGCAAGATTACGGGTTTTCGTTTTCTACGAATGGGGATAAGGCTTATCGATTTTATGGAGAAGACTTGCAAGACCGGGACAAAGTGAGTGAACTTCTGAATCTAGTCGGTGCCAGTTTGAAGTCGCCAAATCCTGTTGTGAGTGCGTCTTTATTTGCCAAATACTATAGTTACACCCTTATTGCAGGGGGCTTGTTTGCCTTGACCCATATGGGAAAAAAGCTTGACCTATCATTGCCTATGATCTCTATTGAAACGGATCCATTGTGGAGTCCTTCCCTCGTGCTAGATCGCACGCCTACGGATATAGAGGGGGAAGCTTGCAAGAAGCAGGCATTGACTTCGATTTTTCTAGATAACCTTAAGCCGGTCTACCATACACTCATGAGGCATACCGGCATCAAGAAGAAAGTGCTATGGGCGCATGCTGCTTATTCGGTTCATTATCTCTTTGATAAGTGGAAGGGCCAAGCCAAAGAACAAGACGAGGATTACCAAATGCTATGCCAAATGATAAAAGAACTTGAGATGGATTTTACTATCATCGAACATCCTCTGTTTTCTGAGCAGAAGCTAACCTTGAGAAGGGAATGCTGCCTAAGAAGCTGTCTTCCGAAGGCGACCCCGTGCACGACCTGCCCCATGATTAGTGACGCGGCAAGGATGCAAGTGTTAGAGGAATACCATAGTAAAGTCAAGGTGTGAAGGAGATTTCCGAAGGGGAATCTTCTTTTTTTGTTGGGAGTGGTCCGGTGCGGCGGGGGCATAAACGGAAATTTTTCCGTTAAGTGGTTGGTTTCGGTAAATTGGCTTGAAATAAGCGGGAAAATTCCTGTTAAATGTCCAAAACTAGCTTGTTTTTAAGTTTGTGAGGCCATTAGGCGGAATTCGTTCCGCTATTTTGGCTGTTTTTGGTGAGTTGGGGGGAATAGCGGAACTTTCTCCGGTTATTTTCGGGGGAGGGTGGGCGAGTCAGCCTCAGAATGACTTTTACTGTTGACAATAATTATCATTACCATGTATTATATAGATAATGAAAATCGTTATCACTAATATAAGCAAACAACATACATAGGAGGCGGAAATATGAATAAGGTTCTTTTAGTGTTTGCAAGCATGTCAGGGAATACAGAGGGGATCGCCCATCTTGTAGCTGAGGGTATAAAACAAGCGGGTAAAGAAGTAGATATAAAAGAGATATTCGATGCTACTGCCAAGGACCTATTAGAGTATGATGGCATCATCTTAGGCGCTTACACATGGGGAGACGGTGAATTACCTGATGACTTTTTAGATTTTTACGATGATATGGATGCTACTAATCTTACGGGTAAAAAAGCAGCCGTATTCGGTTCAGGTGATCACGCTTATCTGCATTTTTGTGCGGCTGTTGATATCCTGGAGAATAAGCTGCAAGAGTGTGGGGCGGAGCTAGTTCAGGAAGGACTTAAAATTGAAATGTCTCCAACGAGTGCAGAAGAAGAGCAATGTAAGGACTTTGGCCGGAAATTTGCTGCACAGTTGTTAAGTATTGGGTAGGTGGAAAGGGAATGGATAAAAAGCCCGTTGTCTCGATTAAGACTATTGCGGACTATCATCTTGAGGAATTCATGCGGTGTTCTCACCAGTTTTATTACCGCCACTTGTTAGGGCACGCCCCGCTCTACCAAACTTGGCGGCATACCGTTCAACAGACGGTGGGTCAAGTCATCCGCGATTACTATCAATCCCCAGAACATAGCCGCTCATCGATCAGAATTCTAGAGTTGCTTCAGCGATATTGGGTGAAGAAGGTGGATTTATTCCATTCAAGAGAACATTACTTCCACGTGCTAGGATCTGTTACGAATCATCTTATTAGCTTCTTGTCGAGAGAAAGAAAGGCAAATCCACCCTTATTCATGTATGAGAAGTTTAAAACCAGTGTGGAAGAGTTAGAGATCGATTTATCCATGACCTTACAGGTGGCAGAGTGGACGGAAGAATCCTTTATTTTAAAAAAGTATGTGATCGACGTAGAAGAAGATTTCTATGAGACCTATAAGCATATGGCGACTCTCTTTTCCTACAAAGCTTTTCAGAAATTGCCTGAGCGAATTGAAATCATGAATCTTTTGTCAGGTCAAGAGTATGTCTTCTATCCGGTTGCCGACGATATTATAGAGGCTGTAGGCTATTTTCACCTGACAAAGGATCTGTTGCAGAACACGGATGATTACACCAGACCAAAGTCTTTTAAGGATTGCAGCAAGTGCCCCTTCAAGAAGAAGTGTCACCGAGATTGGGTTCCAGGACATAGAGCGACCACTGAATATTTTAATGAGTCTTAGCTAGTGGAGAAAACAGCCCATCCCCTCGAGGATTGGGCTGTTTTTGGCTGATACCGGCCTAATAAAGCTATCACTACCCTTGGTAAGCTCTCCTATTTAGATACTTATTTTCCCTATAACATAAACAGCTCGTCTCTGATCGTAAGATAGTAAAGTAGGAAGCTTTGAAAGGGGAGATCCAGATGAGAGGAAAGCCCATTCGTGCTCCAAGAGGTACCCAATTAAATGCCAAAGGGTGGATTCAAGAAGCTGCCCTGCGGATGTTATTAAATAATCTAGATGAGGAGGTCGCTGAACATCCACAGCAGCTTGTCGTCTATGGTGGCATCGGAAAAGCGGCAAGGAACTGGACGGCATTCGATCGGATTGTAGAAGCGCTATTGAATCTGAAAGAAGAAGAGACCTTACTCATTCAATCGGGAAAGCCTGTAGCCGTCTTCAAGACGCATAAGGACGCCCCGCGAGTGCTCCTGGCTAACTCCAATCTGGTCCCAGCCTGGGCGAATTGGGAAACGTTCCATGAGTTAGATCGAAAAGGCTTAATCATGTTCGGGCAAATGACGGCGGGAAGCTGGATTTATATTGGAAGTCAGGGGATTGTCCAGGGAACATACGAGACTTTTGCTGAGTGTGCGAGACAGCATTTCGCAGGGACGCTGAAAGGGACCATTACGGTAACCGCCGGACTAGGCGGCATGGGAGGAGCGCAACCTTTAGCGGTCACGATGAATGATGGAATTTTAATAGGAATTGAAGTGGACAGGACACGGATTGAAAAACGAATCGCAACAAGATACTGTGATATTATGGTGGATTCCCTAGATGATGCCATCGTGCTGGCTACTGAGGCGAAAGCACAGAAAAGACCTCTGTCGATTGGCTTGATAGGCAATGCGGCTGAGATTCTTCCAGAGATGCTGAGGAGCAACTTCATCCCGGATATTATTACAGACCAGACGTCAGCACATGATCCTCTTCATGGGTATCTGCCAGCAGGGGTGACCTTAGAGGAAGGAACGAAGCTCCGCGAGTCCGAGCCGGACGAATATATGAAGCGGTCTAAAGCAAGCATGGCCGATCACGTGAGGGCTATTTTGGAAATGAAGAATAGAGGAGCAATAGCTTTTGACTATGGGAATAACATTCGGCAAGTGGCTTATGATGAAGGGGTAGAAAAGGCTTTTAGTTTTCCTGGATTTGTCCCTGCTTATATTCGCCCTCAGTTTTGTGAAGGAAAGGGTCCTTTTCGATGGGTAGCCTTATCCGGCGATCCACAGGATATTTATAAGACAGATGAAGTGATTTTAAGAGAGTTTTCGGATAATAGGCATCTTTGTCACTGGATTCGGATGGCTCAAAAGCGGATTGCTTTTCAAGGTCTTCCCGCTAGAATATGCTGGTTAGGCTACGGCGAGCGTGCCAAGTTCGGAAAAATCATCAACGACATGGTGGCGAGCGGGGAATTAAGCGCTCCGATTGTGATTGGCCGTGATCACTTGGATGCAGGCTCCGTAGCCTCCCCCAATCGTGAGACGGAAGCGATGCAAGATGGAAGCGATGCCATAGCCGATTGGCCTATTCTAAACGCCCTAGTCAATACGGCAGCGGGAGCGAGCTGGGTTTCCTTCCATCATGGGGGAGGAGTAGGAATGGGGTATTCTTTACATGCCGGGATGGTGGTCGTGGCAGATGGTACAGAGGAGGCGGGGAAAAGGCTTGAGCGCGTTCTGACGACGGATCCGGGGATGGGGATTGTACGCCATGCTGATGCGGGCTATGATCTAGCCATCCAGGCGGCTAAAAATAAAGGTATTCAAATGCCCATGCTAGATGATAAAGGTGAGTTTCATGGGTGAAGTCATCTATATAAAAAATGCCAATCAAGTTATTACGATGAGTGGAGCTACTAACCAGCCGAAAACTGGATCCAAAATGTCAGAGATCAATCTGATAGAGGGTGGCGGGGTTGTTCTGGAGAATGATCGAATTATCTTCGTCGGCAAGGACGATCAAGCGGAACAAGAAGCCAAATCCAGAGGAAGCTCATTTACCATCTTGGATGCCACGGGAAAGATTGTGACACCCGGGTTAATTGATCCGCATACTCATATCGTGTTTGCAGGTAGTCGAGAGCGAGAACTGGAATGGCGTCTGCAGGGTGTAACCTACATGGATATTTTAAAGCAGGGAGGAGGCATCCTTTCTACCACGGACGCGACACGGGCGGTAACGCAAGAAATACTAATAGAAGAAACAAGTAAAAGGCTAGATCGCTTTCTACTTTATGGGGTAACGACAGTAGAAGCGAAAAGCGGTTATGGCTTAACGGTGGAGGATGAGTTGAAGCAGCTCAGGGTGGCTAGACTTTTGCAAGAACATCATCCCGTTGACCTAGTTTCGACTTTTATGGGGGCGCATGCTATCCCTCGTGAATATAAAGATTGCCCAGATGAATACGTACGATTGGTCATAGAAGAGATGCTTCCTCGTGTGGCAGGTGAAGGATTAGCGGAATTCTGTGACGTGTTCTGTGAGAAGGGCGTATTTACTGTTGAGCAATCGGAACAGATTCTTGAAGCGGGGAAGAAGTATGGCTTAAAACCTAAGATTCATGCCGATGAAATTGTATCTTTTGGAGGGGCAGAGCTGGCTGCGAAGGTTGGAGCAGTGTCAGCAGATCATCTGCTAAAAGCATCGAAGAACGGAATCCGTAAGCTAGCAGAAGCAGGGGTTATCGCTGTGCTCTTGCCTGGGACCGCTTTCTTCTTAAGAGAAGAACCCGCTGATGCTAGAGGCTTAATTGAAGCGGGGGTACCTGTGGCCTTATCCACGGATCGAAACCCAGGTTCATCGCCTACGGAGTCCTTGCAGCTCATTATGAATTTAGCTTGCATGAACATGAGGATGAAGCCGGCCGAGGTACTGGTCGCAACCACCATAAATGCGGCTCATGCGATTGGCCGTGCAAAGGAAATCGGAAGCCTCGAACCGGGCAAAAAGGCAGATCTCGTCCTTTTCGATGCTCCAAACTATCCATACTTGCAGTATAACTTCGGTGTCAATCTCGTCGATACGGTCATCAAGAACGGGAAAGTGGTAGTTAGAGAAGGACGCCGAATTTAGAACTCCCACCGTCAGTAGTGGGAGTTCTTCTCCTTCTCCCCAACAAGAGAAAAGCCCAAAACTGTGGTAAAATATTTCCAATAGACTGGGGGAGGCGGTTACTCGATCATGGAACGAAAATATATTTTGTCTTTAGATCAAGGAACAACAAGCTCAAGAGCCATACTTTTTGATTACTCAGGTGCGGTGATAGGAATAGCTCAGAAGGAGTTTACTCAGATTTACCCTAAGCCAGGTTGGGTAGAACATAATGCGGAGGAAATCTGGGAGTCTCAGTTAGCGGTCTTAAAGAAAGTGTTGATTGAAAATCATATCCTTCCTGATCAAATTGCAGGGATAGGAATTACGAACCAGCGCGAAACCACGGTAGTATGGGATAAAAAAACAGGCAAGCCTATCTATAACGCCATTGTCTGGCAAAGTCGCCAGTCGATAGATATATGCAATCAGCTAAAGGATCAAGGTTATGATCCCCTTATCCGTGAAAAGACCGGTCTTCTTGTTGATGCGTATTTTTCCGGCACGAAAGTGAAGTGGATTCTAGATCATGTATCAGGAGCGAGGGAGTTAGCGGAAAAAGGAGAGTTATTATTCGGAACCATTGATACTTGGTTAATCTGGAAGCTGACAGATGGAGCTGTTCATGTCACGGACTATTCAAATGCCTCTAGAACTCTGCTTTTTAATATTCATACGTTAGAGTGGGATGAGGAGCTCTTGAAGCTGTTGGATGTTCCTAAGGCTATGCTCCCTCAGGTTCGCCCGTCCAGTGAAATTTATGGGCAGACGGCAAAAACCTTGTTCCACACGACCATACCTATTGCGGGAATAGCAGGAGATCAACAGTCTGCTCTGTTCGGGCAAGCTTGCTTTCGTGAGGGAATGGCGAAGAATACCTATGGGACCGGTTGTTTCATGCTGATGAATACAGGAGAGAAGGCCGTTCGTTCAAAGAATGGACTCCTTACCACAATTGCTTGGGGAGTAGGGGGGAAAGTAGAGTATGCTCTTGAGGGGAGCATCTTCGTGGCAGGCGCTGCTGTTCAGTGGCTTCGTGACGGACTAAAACTGATTGAGAAGGCGGCAGACTCGGAAAAGTATGCTCTTGCCGTGGAGAGTACGGATGGTGTCTATTTTGTCCCTGCTTTTGTTGGGTTAGGTGCTCCTTATTGGGACATGGAAGCAAGAGGGGCCGTCTTCGGCTTAACGAGAGGAACGAGCCAAGATCACTTTATAAGAGCGGCGTTGGAATCTTTGGCTTATCAGACGAGGGACGTTCTAGAAGCAATGGAGGCGGATGCGGGCATCAAGTTAGAGAAGCTTGCGGTTGATGGAGGAGCGGTTCAAAATAACTTTCTCATGCAATTCCAAGCAGATATCTTGGGGACTAAAGTAGAGCGTCCAAGGGTGAGTGAAACGACGGCGCTTGGAGCTGCATACTTAGCAGGCCTAGCTGTAGGCTACTGGAAAAGTCAAGAGGACATCGAGCAGAACAAGGTGATCGAGAGGACCTTCCCACCAGCTATGGGTGAGGAACAGCGAGATCAGCTTTATGAGGGATGGAAACGTGCCGTTCAAGCTACCATGGGATATCGGACTAAATAAAAACGGACAAAGCGTGGATTCTTACAGAATTCACGCTTTGTCATGTCAGTATCAATTAGTATTGACAACTTATTAATAATAATTATAATTAAGTAGCAGAACGGTGCGTTGATAAGGAAAAGAGGGGAGAACCAATGGAGGTTATTGTTTATTCCAGCACTGGATGTATAAAGTGTCTGGAGGTTAAGGAGCAGCTTAGAGAATGGAGGATCCCCTTTGAAGAGAGAAACGTCTCGGATAATGAGCAGTATTTTAAGGAGCTGCAAGAGCGACGTATTTTTGGAACACCTGCAACCTTTATTAATGGTAGAGTAGTATTAGGGTTCCAGCCGAAAAAACTGCAAGAGCGTCTTGGGTTAACGGAAGAAAGCATAGGCTGACGAACATTTCGTCAGCTTTTTTCTATGGAGACGACAGGATTTCCGGAACCTCCATTTATTTTTATAAAAATAGATTGATTTTTTTACTATTAGGTTATAATATATGAACAGATGCTCATATATTGTTACATAGGGTTGAGGTGAAGTAGATTATATGGAGAAAGCACAGCATGATTTTCTAACACAAGAAACGATAGATAAGGTAGCACTTACTTTCAAGGCCCTTTCTGATCCTACACGCATAAAGATATTACATCTTCTGTCGCAAGAAGAGTGTTCCGTAGGACACATTACAGAGGTATTAAACATGACCCAATCAGGAGTTTCTCATCAGCTCTCTTTTCTTAGAAATTTGCGTTTGGTCAAATATAGGAGAGAGGGACAGACATTTTATTATTCCATTGATGATGAACATGTCATTACGATACTGAAGCAAATGGTTCATCACATTATGCATGAATAGAGGGGATTAGTATGCATCACCATGACCACCATCACGATCACCATCATGGGCATGGCCATTGTCATCACCATCATGAGATATCACGTGAAGGAAATAAAAAGGGACTTACTATTGCTTTAGTAATAACGACAAGTATTATGTTATTGGAGTTCTTCGGTGGACTTATTACCAATAGTCTGGCCCTATTATCTGATTCCGGACATATGCTTAGTGATGCAAGTTCCTTGGCCTTAAGTTTATTTGCGATATGGTTCGCGTCGAGGCCAGCGTCACCGAACAAAACGTATGGTTATTATCGATTTGAGATTTTAGCGGCCTTATTTAATGGAGTTACCCTTTTTATAATAGCTGGTTTTATCGTATGGGAAGCTTATCATCGTTTCCTTGAGCCTCCAGTCGTAGCGAGTGGGGCGATGATGGCTATCGCAGCGGTAGGATTATTAGCAAATTTACTTAGTGCATGGGCCCTTATGCGTAAGGGGGATGTAAAGAACAATGTGAATCTGCGTAGTGCTTATCTTCACGTATTAGGGGATGCTCTTGGTTCGGTCGGGGCCATTTTAGCTGGTTTTGTTATGTATTTCTTCAGCTGGTACTTGGCAGATCCCATAATTAGCGTTATTGTTTCTATATTAATCTTGCGAAGTGCATGGGGAGTCATCAAGCATACGATTCATATCCTTATGGAAGGTACACCTATCACGGTCGACCAGGCAGAGGTGAAGGAAGCGTTGGAATCCATCGAAGGTGTTTTGGATGTACATGATCTTCACATCTGGACCATTACATCAGGATTAGATTCGTTGAGCTGCCACTTGTTGATTGAAGACGACAAGGATAGTCAGGAGATCTTACAGCAGGCGATTAATAAGATCGAAGAGAGATTTAAAATAATGCACACGACAATCCAAGTGGAGAAATCACAGCTACAACATGCAGAGATGCAAGTGTAACAAGAATAACCATCTGGAGTGAGTAACATGTCTATATCTATAGTAATGGTATTAGTTATCTTAATGTGTATCGGGATGATTGGACTTGCGGTATGGTATATCAATAGTGGATATTCCTATAAGCATACGATTGATCAGACACCAGAAGAAAAGAGTCAGCAGGAGGAACAAAAATAACCGGAGCATTTCCGGTTTTTTTGTTGGAATTGAAAAGGCAATGTAACCGGAGAAACTTCCGCTATTTACACCATGCGAACAAAAACGGTCAAAATAGCGGAACGAATTCCGCCTATTGGTCTCAAAATCTTAAAAATGAGCTACTTTTAAACCATTAACGGAAATTTTTTCGCTTATTTTCGGCTGAAATAGCCCAAACAACCACTTAACGGAAAAATCTCCGCTTATTCCGCCCCTACACAAAACAGGTAGGTGAGAGCCCCCGTCTGGGCTTCCCACCCACAGCCCAGGCAGTTGAGAGCCCCTCCTTGTAGCTTTCTATTGTGAATCCTTTGTGAACGCAAATGTGACCAAAAACAAAACTTTGGTATACCAAATACAAAATACCATTGTATTTTTGTCGCCAGCGTAATAAAATAAAATCAAGAAGAAGATGAGTTCAACGAACGGAGGCGCATGAGCATGCTAAATTATTTCTTTGGTCCTAAAGCTCAAAGATTGGCTCAACAAAAACTTGCTCGCTTAGCTAAAACTTTAAAGTGGTAATTTGATATACCCCTTCCGCTAAAAATATGCTGGAGGGGATTTTTATTACAGAGGATGCCTTGTTAGTGTATAATGGAATTGTTTGGAATTTATATACCATTTATGCTTTAAGGAGGCTCGGATATGAACGTCAAAATATCAACCGAACAGATTTCTTCTATAGCTACGGATTGTTTAATTGTCACCTATTGTGAAGGACAAGATAATGTTAAAGGTTATACGAAAGTTGTAGATGAAGCTCTTGAGCATCGAATCTCCCAGTTGATTGCTGAAAAAGAGATTAAGGGCAAGTTCGGGGAAGTGACGCTCCTACATAATTGGGGAAAGATCCCGGCTAGAAGAACCCTTGTTTTGGGGCTCGGTAAAGAAGAAAAGCTTACGGTACAAAAAGTGCGTGACGCAATGGGGATCGCGGCAAGGCATGCCAAAGCAAAGGGTTTAAAGAATATTACTTTTGGTGTTTCTCATTATTATGTAGAGAAGAACCTCTGGAATCCTGTAGATATTATTCAAGGGGTAGTGGAAGGGGTTAACCTCGGAACGTATCAATTTAATGGTTATAAGCAAAGAGAAGAACGTGAGCAGAAAATGGAGGATTTGGTACTTGTCGTAGACCGCGAGCTCAGACAGGAAGCGATCCAAGCGGGGATTGAGCGAGCAGAAGCAGCTTCTCTTGCAACGAATTTAGCCCGTGATCTCGTGAACGAACCAGGAAACAAAGTAACACCAGCGGTTTTAGCGGAGCGGGCCAAGCGGGTTGCCCATCAGCGGAATTTAGATATTACCATTTTACATAAGAATGACTTGGAAGAGCTAGGGATGGGCGCACTGCTTGGTGTTGGACAAGCTAGTGCAAATGAACCGAAGATGATTGTAATGAAGTATATGGGTGCAGCCGATAACAAGGAGATCATTGGACTAGTAGGGAAGGGTATTACCTTTGATACCGGTGGAATTCAGGTTAAGCCTGACGAAGGTATGGGTGAAATGAAGACAGACATGGCTGGTGCCGCAGCTGTGATTGCAGCAATGGATGCGATTGGGACACTTCGTCCCCACGTGAATATCATTGCCGTAGTACCTACTTGTGAGAACATGATATCAGGAAATAATCTCAAGCCTGGAGATGTGATTACCTCTTTCAGCGGAAAGACCATAGAGATTATCCATACCGATGCAGAGGGACGTTTAATTCTAGCTGATGGTGTGGCTTATGCTAAGCATCTAGGAGCAACTAAGCTCGTTGATGTAGCGACTTTAACAGGAGCTGTGATTACAGCATTGGGATATGAGGCAACCGGATTAATTACCAATCATGAGAGCTGGGCCAATGATGTAAAAGAAGCAGCAAGGATTGCAGGGGAAAAGGTCTGGCAGTTGCCAAACTTTGAAGAATATCAAGAGTATATTGAAAGTGATATTGCTGACATCAAGAATGATGCAGGAAGACCTGCCGGATGTATTCAGGGAGCCATCTTTATCGGGGCTTTTGCTGGTGACACGCCATGGGTGCATTTGGATATTGCAGGAACGGCAACGACGAAGAAGGATAAAGGACATCATCCAGCAGGTGCGACTGGAGTTGCGGTACGAACCTTGCTCCAATTAGCTATTCGATATCACGCAAACTAGAAAGATCATGCAAAACAGCAATATAGCCCTAAGAAAGCGATTTCTTGCGTGAATTTTAACCTTTACAATCATTTCGGGCAGGAGTATTATTGTTTCCAATAAACTTAAAAATTGTCTTTAACGCTGAATCCTTTTTAAGGAGCGGGGGAACCATTTGTGTTGGCAACACTTTTTTTGCTTCACATGGGGTGAATCTTGATTCATGTATCAAGTAGGGTTACTCTCATACCCGAATCCGTCAGCTAACTTCGCAAGCGTACAGAGAGAGGCAACCGTGTCGTGAACCGAATGCACAGTATTTTTGTTCTGTTTCTTTATCTATGGAACAGGACAAGTAAACTTGGGGGATTACTCTAAGTCTACGATGGTGTGCTCGAGAAGCCACGAGAAGAGCGTCCTCTTCCCGTGGTTTTTTATTTTTGAACTTAATGAACAGATCACAAATCCCCATTTTGATGTGCGATCTGTATAACAAACTTGAGAGTGAATGGGGGAGGCTTTCCGATGAATGAGGAAATGAGAAGACAGCTTCAGGAAAGTTTAGGTCAACAAATCGAGATTCAAACCAAGACAAGTGGGAAGATTCGAGGTGTCCTAAGCTGGTTGAGCCCTGATCGTTGTATGGCGGAGATTACGCTGACAACAGGTGAGATTAACACGGTGACGGATGTACAAATAAAGAGCATCCGGAGAATCTAAGGAGATAGTAAACAATGATAATCATTAAGCCAAAGGCAATTCAACCTGGGGACACGATTGGAGTGATTGCTCCTTCGAGCCCGGTTCCCCAGGAGAAAATGAAGAAGTCCTTAAGCATCTTCAAGGAATTCGGTTATCAGCTAAAGCTTGGTCAGACACTTGGACAGGAGTATGGATACCTAGCTGGCAGTGATCCAGTACGAGCCCATGATATCAACCAGATGTTTGCAGATCCTGAAGTGGATGCTATTATGTGCTTGCGTGGAGGATACGGAACGCCTAGAATCTTAGAGATGCTTGACTATGATTTAATTAAGCGAAATCCAAAACCTTTCATCGGCTATAGTGACATTACAGCCTTACATACAGCGATTCATCGCCACACGGGTTTGGTTACCTTTCATGGACCGATGATTGCAGAGCTCGCTGATGAACCCGATTCTCGGACGTGGCCTACTCTTTTCCATCACTTGTCGCAACCCGATCTTGCGATGAGATATCCAACAGACATGTTCCAGTATACGATCAACGAAGGAACAGCAGAGGGGAGACTTGTAGGAGGGAATCTCTGTCTTCTAGTTGCTACGTTAGGTACAGCGTTTGAAGTGGATACGAAAGATAAGATCTTCTTTATTGAAGATATTGGAGAAGAACCTTATTCCATAGACCGGATGTTAACCCAGCTTAGATTAGCAGGAAAACTGCAACAGGCAAAGGGACTTTTGTTTACGGATTTTAGCGAGGCGGAACCGAAGCAGTATGATCCATCTCTGTCCTTAGAACAAGTGCTTCATGATATCATCAAGCCTCTTGGAATTCCTTCGTACTATGGATTGAAGTCTGGTCATTGCCAGCCCAATCTAACTTTGCCTATCGGTGTCCGAGCTCGAATGAACGCGACAGAAGGATGGGTGGAATTCCTAGAAGGAGGTGTGGTTTAAGGTGTATAAGATCTTACTCGCAACGGATGGTTCTGAACATGCTAATCGGGCAGTAGAACAGACCTTGTTTCTCGCAGGGAGTATTCCTCAATCAGAAGTGACTTTAATCCATGTAAGCTCGAAGATCCCTCCACGGGAGAAATTATTTGAATCGAATTTTAATGTGCTAAGTATTCTTGAAGATCAGGCGCATGATGCGCTAAAGCAGACAGAGAAACAATTCCAAGAGCAAGGGATTGATTATCGCTTGGAAGTTGCATGGGGAGATCCTGCTTCAGAAATCGTGAACCAAGCTAAACGGGAAGGCTCTCAAGTCATTATTATCGGAAGCAGAGGTTTAGGAAGATTGTCTGAAGTCATCATGGGGAGTGTAAGTCAGAGAGTACTACACGAAGCTCATTGTCCCGTCATGATTGTAAAATAAGAGGCTGTCCCTAAGATTGGGTAAACCAACACGGGGATCAGCTTCTTATTTTTTTCGATACTTTAACTTAAAGAAGTCTACTTTATAGAATATAAAATGGCCCACTCGGGTCATTTTATATTTGTAAAGAATGAGGTACGATAGATTATGGTATCAAGCCATCATAGAAAGGACTTTTTATATGTACAAGCTATTATTATCGAGTCTATTCGTATTTACGTTATTAGTAGGTTGTAACCAAGCTCCACCTGAACCGGAAATTCCTCAACCCATCACGGTCGAGTTCCAAGTACAACCGGAACCTGTAAAGGCAGGGGAGATTACCACGATACAAGTATTCGTTAAGCAAGGCGAAGAATGGGTGGATGATGCCCAAGAGGTGGAATTTGAGATTTGGAAGGACGGTCAGGAAAAGCATGATATGGTTCAGGCCCAATATCAGGGCGATGGGCTTTACTCTTTCCAAGAAAGATTTCATGAACCCGGCACTTATTATGTAATGTATCATGTAACGGCAAGAGATATGCACGAGATGAAGGCGATGGAAGTGGTGGTAACGGGAGAAGAGAAGCCAGAGCAGCAAGCTCAACAGCAAGCTGAAGATCATCACCATGATCATGGGGTAAACATTCACTTTATAGGTGATAAGGAGGCCAAAGCTAATCAGCCACAAACTTTTCTAGCTCACATTCAGAAGGACGGGACTCCGTTGGATGGAGCTGTAGTGCGGTTTGAATACTGGCAGGTCAATGATTCTAAGCACATCTACGCCGATGCGATGGAGCAAAAGCCAGGAGAGTATGCGGCCGAGGTTATCCTTCCGATAAGCGGGGAGTATCGAGTAGTAACTCATGTGGAAAAAGAGGAATTACATGAGCACAAGGAGAATAGCCTGCTCTTAAATTAGAGCCCCAAAAACATCAGCGCGAGAGAAACGTGCTGATGTTTTTTGTTTATGAATAAAATGTTTTTAAAAATAATAAAAATATTGACATAATGCTCTATTCGAAATAAAATAAAACACATAACCAGTTATTGAAATGGTATTTCAAATATTGAAACGGTCTTGGGGTGAAAAACAGATGAACCAAAGTGTAATTAAAGCTTTAAGCTTACTTGATTTATTTTCACCGGATAAAACTGAACTATCCCTCGCTGAGATCGCGAAGCTCTCTGAATTGACAAAACCGACTGCCTATCGCTTACTAAGTTCTTTGGAGACATGTGGTTTCGTTTCCAAGGTGAAGTATTCAGAACAGGACATAAGGTACCGTCTCGGTCTGAAGTTGCTTGAACTAGGGAATATGGTCTTAGAGCAATCCGAGTTGCGGAAAGTAGCTTTACCATTTATGAAGCAATTAGCAGAATCTATGGATGAGGCTGTTCACTTAGTCGTAGTTGATGGAGAAGAAGCAGTTTACATTGAGAAGGTTGATAGTAAGCAGCCCATTCGATTATTTACCAGTGTAGGAAAAAGATCACCGCTCCACCTCGGTTCTGCTTCGAAGCTATTATTGGCCTATATGAACAATCCACAGAAGGAACAACTTATTGAAAATATGGAGTTCGTTTCCATGACGCCAAATAGCATTACTTCAGCAGAGCGATTGAAGGAAGAGTTAGACAAGATTCTTCAAAATGGCTATTCCATTAGTGATGGTGAGCAGACCCTAGAGACGATAGGATTATCTCTCCCGATTAAGGATCATACCGGAGCTGTCGTTGCTTCACTCACGATTAGCGGAATGAAATCTCGCTTTAATAAGGAGCGTATGCCTATTTTGCTAGAGGAAACGGAGAAAGCTGCAGATCTCATATCAAGAGATTTAGGCTATATAAAAGGAAGGTAAAAGATTTACATCATAACTAAAGTTGAGGTGAAAAGGGATTGAATAGAAATGCTAGACATTGGAAACTAATTATTACTTTCTTTGGGGTCATGCTTTCTTTGTTCGTGCTGTATACTGCTATTTTTGGTTCACTGGTAGCTATGAAACAGCGTGCTATTGTTCTTTTGTTTTCGTTAGTGCTTTGCTTTATTCTTTTTCCTGCTAGTAAGAAGAAAAATAGCGATCGCTTATCATTTTTAGACATTGGGCTTGCTGTTATTTCCTTCATCGTAACCGCTTACGTCATTGTTTCTTTTGACGCGTTGATTACACGGATGGGAATGCCTAACCAAATGGATTTGATTATGGGTGCCTTAGCGGTCCTTCTGATCCTTGAAGCTACCAGGAGAACGATTGGATGGGAATTATCTCTTATTACTCTCGTAGTCCTTCTTTACGGGTTGTTTGGAAATTATATTCCTGGTGTATTTAATCACCGTGGGTATTCGTTTGACCGAGTGATAAACCAAATGTACTTAACAACCGAAGGAATCTTCGGTGTGCCTCTTGGGGTAGCGGCAACTTTCGTATTTTTGTTTGTTTTGTTTGGAGCATTCCTTGATAAATCTGGTGCAGGGAAGTTCTTTATAGATCTAGCTATTAGTCTTGCTGGTAGAAGCAAGGGAGGACCTGCAAAGATCGCCATTTTTGCAAGCGGTTTTATGGGGACGATTTCTGGAAGTTCCATTGCAAATGTTGTAGGGACGGGAACCTTTACCATACCCTTAATGAAAAGAGTAGGGTACAAACCTCATTTTGCAGGTGCGGTAGAGGCTGCGGCTTCGACCGGAGGACAGATCACGCCACCCATTATGGGAGCAGCGGCTTTCATCATGGCCGAGCTTACGGGCCTTCCCTATATGGATATTGCGATGGCAGCCATTTTGCCTGCATTGCTTTATTACATAAGCTTGTACATGAATGTTCACTTTGAAGCCTCAAGGACAGGTCTGGAAGGAATGGCGAAGGAAGACATTCCTAATGTTAAACAAACCTTACTAACGGGTGGGCAATTTATTCTTCCACTAGTTATGGTGGTTGCGGTCTTGGCGGCTGGTTCAAGCCCAACAAAGGCAGCATACGTTGCTATCTTCAGCTTAATTGCCGTCAGTATGATTAGGGCTTCTACTAGAATGGGGATTAAAAAGATATTTGAGGCCTGTAAGGAAGGCGCAGAATTATCCATTAGTATTATTACGGCTACCGCATGTGCTGGGATGATCGTTGGAACTGTATCTCTTACAGGGTTAGGCTTGAAGTTTACAGACTTCATTATTTCAATTGCTGATGGACATTTGTTCTTAGGGTTATTTTTAAGTATGATCGCTTCCATTATTCTAGGGATGTCGTTACCGACGACAGCGACCTATATCGTGTTATCCGTTCTTACCGCTCCAGCTTTAGTACAGCTGGGTATCCCGTTAATCGCAGCACATATGTTCATTCTATATTTTGGAGTATTTGCTGATATTACTCCACCGGTTGCCCTCGCTTCCTATGCAGGAGCAGGTATAGCCAATGCTTCCCCGATGAAGACCGGTATGACAACAATGAAAATCGCAATTATCGGCTTTATCGTTCCTTATATGTTTGTTTATTTCCCATCTTTACTATGGGTAGGGGAAACAAGTGATATTGTCATTGCTACAATAACTGCCATACTTGCTGTTATTGCTTTAGCCGCTGCCATCCAAGGCTATCTACTGCGAATCACTACCAAAGTGGAACGTCTCATTCTTCTGCTTTCCGGTGCATGCTTACTAACTCCGGAACACGTGACTGATGTGGTTGGAGCTATCGCTTTAGTATCGATCTTTGTATGGCAATGGAAAACGTCCAAACAGACAACGCAGATTAACATAGAGCAAGCAAACTAAACAGTCTAGGGGGATTATGAAGATGATGAAGATGTGGAAAAAAGGAATGGTACTATCTACGATTGTCGCACTTACTATGCTAGGTACTGCTTGTGGAGGTGGTGGAAACCAACAGGCTTCCAGCACTACAGAAGGCGCAAAACCAGCTGAAACTGCAAAGCCTGCAGAAAGCTCATCTGGTGGGACTAAACAAGCAATCTCTATCGTAACAGGAGGAACGAGCGGCACCTACTATCCACTTGGTGGAGGAATTGGAAAAGCTCTGAATGATGCAGGCATTGGTGTAAATGCTAGTGTTGAGTCAACAGGGGGCTCTAATGAGAATGTTCGTTTATTAGGACAAGAGAACGCTGAAATTGGATTTACGGAAACGGGTATTGCTTACTATGGCTATGAAGGGATCGAAATGTTTAAAGATTCCAAATTTGAAAACCTTCGCGGGATTACATCTCTCTATGCTAACTTGATGCAAACTGTAGTTATGAAAAATTCTGGTATTCAATCCTATGCCGATCTCAAAGGAAAAACAGTAGCCGTAGGGATTCAAGGAAGCTCTTCCGCACTTAATATGGAATTAGTCCTTGCTGAGTATGGGTTGTCTTTACAGGATATCAAACCACAATTTGTTGGTTATTCTGAAGGGGTTAACATGTTGAAAGACGGCCAAATTGACGCAGTAATGATTGATTCTGGTATTCCAAACTCTGCGGTAATTGATATTACAGCCCAGCATGAAGTTGTTATTCTTCCAATTGATGAAGATAAAGTCAAGTCACTCGTTTCAAAGTATCCTTATTTCTCGAACACCGTCATCATTCCTAAGGGAACCTATAAGGGCATTGATGTAGACATTCCGACAGCCGGTGCAAAGGTTATGTTAGCAACCCATGCAGGATTGTCTGAAGAATTGGTTTACACATTAACAAAAACGATCTTCGAAAAGAAAGCAGAAATCACCGCTGTTCACCCTAAAGGCGACAGCATTGAGTTGAACAGCGCTATGGATGGTATGCCGATTCCGTTGCATCCAGGTGCGGAGAAGTACCTAAAAGAAAAAGGTGCTATAAAATAACATATATAATGGGGAGATGCACGGGATCCAATCCGTGCTTCTCTTCTCAATAGAGAAAGAGGTGCTTTAAGCATGGGAGAGATAGTACTTACAGGCTCGGTTCCTGGCCCAAGATCTGAGCAGCTTAAGATTGAGCGTGAGCAGGCTGTACCACAAGCTTTAGCGAATACGACTTCGATCTTTGCCAAGAAAGCTGATGGGGCTTTACTCACCGATATAGACGGGAACACCTATATTGATTTTGCTGGTGCCATTGGTGCCTTGAACGTGGGGCATAGACCGCCTAAAGTAGTAGAATCCGTTAAAGAACAGTTAGATTCTTTTATACATACCAGCTTTCATGTTGTCATGTACGAATCTTATATCAAGCTCGCTCAACAATTGAATGAGCTAGTACCAGGAAGCAGTCCGAAGAAAACGGCGTTATTTAATAGTGGAGCAGAAGGCGTAGAAAATGCGGTAAAAATCGCTCGCTACTATACGGGAAGAAGAGGAATTGTATCCTTCGATCGAGGGTTTCATGGACGAACTCATTTAACCATGACCCTAACAAGTAAAGTGAAACCTTATAAATTCGGGTTTGGGCCACTAGCTACGGATACGTATCGGATGCCATATCCCTACTACTACCGTGAAGAGAATCCTAGACCAGAAGCCGATCGTGAAGCTCTTCGACAATTTGAACGTCTATTTAGTATGGAGATTGCACCGGAAGATATTGCAGCTGTCATTATGGAGCCGGTTCAGGGGGAAGGCGGGTTCGTTATCCCTTCGAAGGAGTTTGTACAGGGAGTAAAGCGGATCTGTGAAGAACATGGTATTTTGTTTATTGCGGATGAGATCCAAACGGGGTTCGGACGAACTGGAAAAATGTTTGCTGTTGAGCATTTCGATATTGAGCCTGATCTCATCGTTATGTCAAAATCTTTAGCAGCAGGTGTTCCATTGAGTGCTGTTACGGGTCGTGCGGATATTATGGATTCGCTAAAGAAAAAGGAGCTTGGCGGTACGCTGGGGGGAAGCCCTCTCGCTTGTGCAGCGGCTCTGGCTGTTATTGAAATGATGAAAGAGGAAAATTTGTTAGACCGTGCTCAGGTCATCGGTCGAAGAATTAGTGAAAACCTAGAGAGGCTTGCGGATACTTGTCCTTCCATTGGAGAAGTGCGCAGCTTGGGTGCCATGTGTGCTGTTGAGTTTGTTCGGGATCGTTCTACGAAGGAACCGGATGCTGAATTACCGCAACGAATTGCGAAGATGTGCTTGGAGCGTGGACTCATCGTTCTCACTGCAGGTTGGTATGGCAATGTGATACGTTTCCTTACACCGCTCGTCATTACAGATGAGCAGCTAGAAGAAGGTCTTCAGATATTTAACGATGTGGTCCAGGAATGTGAGAAGGGAGTGTTCGTGAAGTGAGAATGTCAGGTGGTAAAGCAATTGTTGAGGTAATGGTAGCAGAAGGGGTCGAAAGCGTATTTTGCGTACCAGGGGAAAGCTACTTAGGTGTCTTGGATGCGCTATATGATACGAATGTTCGAGTGATCTCGGCCCGTCATGAAGGCGGGGCATCCTTTATGGCAGAAGGCTATGCCAAGATGTCTGGAAAAGTTGGGGTATGTATGGCGACCCGAGGCGTAGGTTCCGCTAACCTATCTATTGGTATTCATACCGCTTACCAGGATTCTACCCCTATGGTCGTACTAATTGGTCAGGTAGAGCGTCCGTTTAAGTCGAGAGAAGCTTTCCAAGAAGTAGATTTGGCTGGTTATTATAGTCACATTGCAAAATGGGCCGTAGAAATCGATGATGCCAACCGCATCCCAGAGATCATGCACCGCGCTTTTGCTGTAGCTCAATCAGGTAGACCGGGACCTGTAGTCGTTGGTCTTCCTCATGATATGTTAGAGGATGTTGTCGATATTCAAGTTCGTAAGCCGTATTCTATTTCGGTACCGGGTGTGGATGCAGCGTTGGTGAAACAATCACTTGAATTGCTTGCATCAGCAGAAAGACCTGTTTTGATCGCCGGTGGTGGAGTCACTCTTTCCGGTTCTACTTCAGAGCTCGTTCAGTTTGCAGAAAAATTTAATATCCCGGTTGTTACGGCTTTCCGTCGATTTGATGCTTTCCCTAATCAACATCCGAACTATATCGGATGGTTAGGTTTTGGTCCGTGTAAGGCAACCTTGGATGCGATCAAGGAAGCTGATGTTATCCTAGCATTAGGGACGAGATTCTCTCAAGTGAGTACGCAAGACTATGAGCTTCTTCGTGAGGATACCAAGTTGATTCATGTCGACATTTCCTCGAATGAAATTGGAAAAGTCTATGCACCTGAAGTTGCGATTGTGTCTGATGCCAAAGCCTTTTTAGTGGAGGCGTTAAAGCATGAAGGTGCGGTCGTTCCAGAGAGCCGTGTAGAGAGAATTGCAAAAGCACGAGATCATTATGAGACGTTTGCTACAGCGAGACCTTATTATAATGAAGAATATACGGATATGGAAGGGGTCATCCATGATCTTATTCCTCGTGTTCCCGAAAACACGGTGATTACAAGTGATGCGGGTAATTTCTTCGGCTGGGTATGTCGTTTCTATCCTTTCAAAAAGGAGAAATCCTATATTGGACCTACTTCAGGTGCGATGGGTTACGGACTTCCTGGGGCCATTGGGGCTAAGATTGCAAGCCCTGATAGTACCGTCATTGCCTTCGCGGGAGATGGGGGTTTCATGATGACGATGCAGGAGCTTGAAACGGCAGCACGTTATAACGTACCGGTCATCACAATTGTAGTGAACAACAATATGTACGGAACCATTCGAGCACATCAAGAGAAGCATTTTCCTGGTCGAGTAGTGGCCACGGAACTCAGCAATCCAGATTATGCAGCGCTAGCTCGTTTGTTTGGTTGTCATGGTGAAACCGTGAAGAGTAACGCAGAATTCGTTCCTGCTTTGCAACGGGCGATAGATAGCGGCAAACCAGCCTTAATCGAGGTTCAAACCGATCCTAATATTCTATCCGTTAGCCAAGTTGTTCGATAATAAAGTACAAGTTTGCAGCCCTGGGATTGTTTTCCTGGGGCTGCTTTTTAGTATTAGATATGTCTTCCAGTAACTGAAGGCGAATTATCCGGATAGTTGGAGGAGTAACTCATCGATTTTATCCAATTGGTTAAAATATGGAAAAACATCAAAGGTGGAATCCATTGTGTTCACTGTATTTTGGCAATCTATTTTACTTGGTATGGTCGGTGTACTATTTCTTCGAATAGGTGGTCGTAAATCGATCGCGTTAATGACACCTGCACAAGTGGCCATTATGATAACGATCGGATCGATTCTTGGTTCCGAGGTAGCTGGAAAGGGGTTAGCTCAATCCATATTAGCCACAGGAACCTTTATTGCTTTTTTAGCCTTAGTAGAATGGGTTTCTATGAAATGGAATAATGCAGAGTTGGTTATTAAAGGGAAATCTATTCCAGTTATCTCGGAAGGGAAGATTCTTGTTCATAACTTAAAGTCGCTTCGTTTAACGGTAGATGACTTAGAAAAAAGAATGAGGCTTGTAGGATTATCAAGCTTCAAGGACATCAAGTCAGGAACCATCGAAGACAATGGGGAGTTTGGTTATGAACTTATGCCCCATGCCCAACCGGTAACCAAGGGAGAATTAGAGGAGCTATTGAAGGCGAACTTCCCCTTTGCTGTCATCCCACCAGGGGCCTCACAGGAAAGTATCTTCGAAGAGGTAATACAAGATGGTCATACACAGGAAATACCTAAACATCTATCATGAGACCTGGAGTGAACCGGGTCTTTTTTTTTTATGCCTGGTCGTGGATTTCTCGGGTAACCGGAGGATTTTCCGTTATTTTGGTAATTGGGCAAAAAAGGGCTAAAATAAGCGGAATATGTTCCGCGATTTGATGTGAAGTAGCCATATTTCTTCGTTTTTAGGTGAATAGGCGGAATTTCTCCTGCTATTTCAAACAAAAAACGATCAAGTTTAAGAATAACCGGAATTTCTTCCGTTATGAAGGATAGGCTACTACTCACTCCATCTAGCAAAAAAAACATCTACTCCGTAAGAGTAGATGTAAGTCAAAATTTAATTAGTATTTAACTTTCTTCATTAAACCACAACGGATCGTCATTATCCTCTTCTCCATTATAGTTAATTAGAATTTCTTCCCCGGCTTTGATATCGCGGTAGGCAAAGAAGTCGAATGTGTGATTATCAAAGTTAATATCGTACCTCGCATTAGGCTCATAAGAATGGTTAAAAAGCATGCCATATCCAAGAAGAAAGGCTGTATGATTGGCGCCATACTCAAATGCGTAGTCAGCAAGGAGTGTTTTCTCGATGTGGATGTGCTCCTCATTCGGATACGCTATGACGGGAGCTTCGTGGAGCAGCTCACCTTCTTTGATATCCCGTGTTGCAAATACTCCTCTATTGAATGCTCCGTTGCTCAGTGTGGAAGTTCTTACTTCAACCATGTTTACCACCTATTCGTTTGAAATGATCATAGTTGTTAGGATAGCATGTGTAGGAAGCATCTTCAACTCCTGATATGCTCAGAACCCGGATTTGTTGGTATTTTCCAGTAAAATGCACCCAACTGATCATAATAGTCATTCTTAAATGAATGCAAATGGTGTATGATAGAATTGATCAGCTAATTAAAAGTGAAGGATGGGGATTGATGAACAAGCTCCTGCTAAAGTTGGAAGGTTTGACGGTGGTGATTACCTGCATCTACTTTTACGCCCATCACGATTATAGCTGGTTGACCTTTTTCCTACTGCTGCTTGTACCGGATCTATCTATGCTAGGTTATTTGTTTGGAAAGAATGCTGGAGCTATCGCATATAATATTTTTCATACATACCTGTGGCCTATGGCTTTCATTTTGATAAGTCTGGCTGTTGGGATAGAAGCTTTATTAATGTACGGATTCATCTGGGGAGCTCATATTGGAATGGATCGCATGTTAGGTTACGGTTTGAAGTACCCGACGGATTTCAAGGATACTCATCTTCAGAGAGTATAAGGGAGGAAGAGCGGATATGGAGTTATGGGAAGCTATTAAAGGAAGAAGATCGATTGGGAAGATGAAGACGGATATGCCGCCAAGAGAATCAATTGAGAAAATGCTGGAAGCGGCAAATTGGGCCCCAAGCCATTTTCGAACGGAGCCTTGGAAATTTTTCGTGCTGACAGGCGCTGCAAGAGAACGGTTGGGGGAAGCGATGGCTACCATTCTACGTGACTCGCTAAACTCAGCAGACCCGACAGAAATAGAAGAACGCTTAAATAGACAAAGAAACAATCCCTTGCGTGCACCCATTATTATTGCAGTGGCTTCACGATCTTCGGATGATGCTAGAGTGATTGAGGTAGAACAGATTGAGGCCGTCGCTTGTGCCGTGCAAAATATGATGCTGGCAGGTCATGAGCTTGGCCTGGGTACGATCTGGAGAACGGGCGGAATTACGTATGAACCTAAGTTGAAGGAATTCTTCGGATTGGAACAGGGAGAGCATCTTTTAGGTTTTGTCTACGTAGGTTACCCAGATCAGGTGATAAAGCCAGGAATGCGCAAGCCGATCTCTCTGAAGACGGTTTGGTTAGAGAACTAGGAGATAGATAAGGAGAAAGGGCATTCCCTAAGCTGTGGGGATGCCTTTCTCTTTTTACCTTCACCTATTCCGTTCTTTTCGCCATTCTCTCTTGTGGCCGAGGGGCAGTTTGTCCGTTCGGCTTTAGGGGAGAGTGTGCGGCTTTTGCTTTTGGATCTTCAATTTCACGGTCACCAGGGAAGTGGTTATCCTTGTTTCGCACCATTTTTTTCACTCCTTAAATAGATGATCCTTCTATAAATTTCCCGGTTTTGAATGGTTTATCCGTTAACAGGGATCCCACCGTTGGGATGAAGCATCTGTCCCGTCATATAAGAGGAGTCATTAGAAGCTAAGAAGACATAGCACGGAGCCACTTCTGCTGGTTGTCCAGCTCGTTTCATGGTCGTGTCCATACCGAATTTTGCTACTTCCTGTTCGGTGAACGTGGAAGGAATTAGAGGCGTCCAAATTGGACCAGGGGCCACTCCATTCACACGAATCCCCGAAGGAGCAAGCTGCAAAGCGAGGGACCTGGTAAAAGCAACGATGGCTCCCTTTGTCGCGGAGTAGTCAATGAGTTGTTCGTTTCCCTTATAAGCTGTTACAGACGCCGTGTTGATAATCGAACTGCCTTGCTTGAAGTGGGGCAGGGCAGCCTTTGTAAAATGGAAAAAGGAGTACACATTCGTTCGAAAGGTTTTCTCCAATTGTTCGGTCGTGATATGCAAAATGCTTTTTTGCGGATGTTGTTCCGCAGCGTTATTAACCAATATATCCAGCCCGCCAAGCTCTTGAACGGTCTGCTCCACCACTTGACGGCAGAATGCTTCTTGCCTAATATCACCTGCAAACAGAATACAGCGCCTTCCCAAGCTTTCGACTTGCTGCTTCGTTTCTTCCGCATCTCCCGTCTCATTAAGATAAACAATTGCGAGATCGGCTCCTTCCAACGCAAAAGCATAGGCAACGGCACGGCCAATTCCACTGTCCCCACCTGTAATGATAGCTACTTTATTATGAAGCTTTCCATTGCCATTGGCCCCTGGCTGAGCGGACACGGGGCGAGGATTCATGACGGCCTCAATCCCTGGCTGCTGATTCTGATGCTGGGGAGGGAAGCCGTTTGTTCCGATTGTATGGGTCACGAAGAATCGACTCCTTTAACGTGTATTTATTTACACTTTAAAGGATGCCCCATTCTCCTTTTCTTTTCCCAATATAGCTTCTTTCATGATATTCTTTTTTAAGAGTTGTAAGAAACAGATAGCTTCTTCGTCTAAATAAATAGATAACAACCCCATGGCAACAAAATAGCCAACTCATTGGGGGGAGGTAACAAATATGGATGATTTTGAACGATTGTTTCAAGAGAATTTCCACTCCATATATCACTATGTGTACTATATGGTAGGGAATAAAGCCGACGCTGAAGACATTACCCAAGAGGTCTTTATGAAAGTAGCCTCCTCGTACCATCAGTTTCGAGGGGACAGCTCCATCTCGACTTGGATATACACCATTGCTAGAAGGACGGTCATTGATTTTACAAGACAAAAGAAAACAAAGAAATTCATGACCTTCTGGAAAAATCATATTCCTGAAGATTATGAGGCGGCAGATGACTTTGACTTACCTGAGGAGATCCTACAGAAAAAGGAGCAAAAGGACTCGATCTATAAGATGCTCATGCATTTGCCAGAGAAGATGAGATCGGTTATTTATCTTAGATTTATTAAGGGGCTTTCTGTTCAAGAAACGGCCTTGTATTTGGATATATCGCCTAATCAAGTGAGCGTAACACAGAACCGAGCATTAGCTAAGTTGAGAACATTGGTCACTACGGAAAATTGGGTAAAGGAGGAGATCCGATGAGACAAGAATCTGCCGAAAAGAAGATTATCGAATCGTTACAACAGTATACGTCTCCTGGACCCGATCCGGCCTTTGAAGCCCGTTTGAAAGCCGAATTTTTGCAAGAGGCTAGGGAGACGAGTAGAAAAAGAAAATTTTTTCGTAGAGTAGCTTGGTCTGGGACGATAGCTGCATCTTTGCTGGTTGGGGTGATGGCTTATCAAAATGACCTTATAGGTTGGATTAACAACCAAGACAACCATATGGCAAATATTGATCCGTCTGAAACGATGCCTAATCAGACCCTGACTATGCAGATGGATTCTTGGGAAACGATTGATACGAATCAACTAGAGTTGTTGGACCAAGATTATGAGGGGAGACATAACCTAGCCTTATATACAACTCCTGATAGAAAGAAACTTTATGCTGTAATAGAAAATCGGGGAGTCCTTCTCTATGAAACGGAGAAAACTCAGATTATCACGTCACAAAGCTATCCTTTCCCGAATCAGCAAGGCCAATTCTACATTTGGTTCTTAGAAGATGAAGTGCTTGTACCTGACAAAGAGATAAAGAGAGACGCTCACGTCCTACTCTTCAAGGCGGATGGAACCTTTGCTGAGGTGGCGAATCTTCCTCAACCTGGTTATGATACGACCCATACCATGGAGTGGTCTCCTGCTGGGAACCAGGCTTATCTAGCAATGGAGAACCGAGGGGAATGGATAGTGGGACAGTTGTTAGAAGACGAGCTAACCTTTAAGCCTTTGTATGGTCAGATCACGAAACAATCGAATGAAGTGAGCACTGATATTCCAGAACAGAGGGCAAACTGGGAGGTGGCGTGGGTCAGTGATGAGGAGCTATTAGTTTATAACCCTGGCAGTCACGCTTTTTATGGAGTGAATACGCAAAACCAGAGCGCTTGGGAGTATAGAGAAATATTGCTTCCTAAGTTCAGCAAAGGGCAGTACGTGAAGGACATTTCAGTTCCAGTCAATGAGAATCCTAGGGTGGCTATCGTAAAGGTAGGAAGTCCTGTCTTTGATGTTTCATTCCATGGCACGGAAAAACTCTATGCTGTCCATCTTGATCAGGGCGAATTCTTGCCTGTTGATAACTTAGTGGCGCAATCCAAGAGTCGCCTCTATGATCAGTATCATTTTAATGGACCTAATCAGGGAGAAAAGCAATTGATAGGCTCCGTCTATACCGTTGATCAGAAGACCTTTGGAATGCGGTTTGGGATTTACCATTTGCCAACCAACCAGTATGAGTCCTTTTTCGAAACAGACTTTAATGAGCCAGTTGCCCTTGATGGTCAAACGAAGCTTTCCCCAGATGGGAAGTTAGCTGCCTTTCGTGTACATGGGTTCCCTCCTGAGTCTGTAGCGAAGATGTACCTTTATGTGGTGGACCTGGAATCAGGCAAGGAAGTGATTCCTCCAATAGAAAAAGAGTACATTGGCTCCTATGAATTCCAGCAGGATGGGACGTTGAAGGTTGATGATGAGATTATTCCTCTTAAAAAATAGAAAGTGGCTCTTCCCGATGCTGGCAGTCATGCTGGCATCGGTTGCTTATTTTGGTTATACCAGTTGGAAGATCGTCAATACGTGGAAAACATCTGAGGGCGTTAAAAGCGATTGTCTTATTGTTCTTGGAGCTGCCGTTTGGAATGGCAAACCGAGTCCTGCTATGAGAGAGCGACTAGATGTCGCGATCGAGCTATATCAGAATGGGATGGCCCCGCGAATCATTGTTTCCGGTGGGGTAGGACGGGGAGAATACTCTGAGGCTGAGGTGATGAGGGACTACCTAGCAAAACAGGGAGTGCCTCAAGAAGATGTACTGATAGAAGATCGCTCTACGAGTACGTGGGAGAATCTTACATTTAGTCAAGACGTGATGAAGAATCATGGACTGAAGTCGTCTATTATCGTTACGCACGGTTTTCATACGTATCGAGCCCTAATGATGGCACGTGATATAGGGATAAAAGCAAGTGCCGAACCGGTCATGCTAACTCCATTGAATGTCGTGTATTATACGCTTCGGGAGTGTTTGGCACTTGCTGAATATACCTTAAAGGGCCGTTGGTTTGCTGGTGGCAGGTATGAGATCAGCTTTCTGAACCGTGAACAGGCTGCGACTCGATAGTACACCAAAAAGAGCGAAGGCTAGGACGATTCCCATAATAGATAAGGAAACCGATGCACCTGTATAAACAATGGTCTGACTGAACAGACCAATGAGGCAGACTCGTAGTCCCATGCCTACGGCATTGAAGAAGCTGTTGACCCGACCAATCAGATGGTTCGGTACAGTTTCCATTAGAATGGTATTCCTTGCCACCCGAGCTCCTGCATTTCCCCAGCCTAAAGCAATCTTGAGGAAAAGGAATAGACTAACCACTGGGATCCAGGCAGTAATAAGCGTTCCTATCGTGAACACGGCAACCGTAATGGCGACAGCGCGATAGGAGCCTAATTTATTAATAAGGATAGGAAGGGTAAACCCTGCGAGAACCGCTCCAATGGCATAAACCATGTCAGATAGGCCCATCACACTAGCATCCGCTTGAAGTATCTTGGAGATATAAACAGGAAATAAGTAATTCCCCACCATGACTCCGATAAACGGCATAAGCGAACAGATGAAAAAGAGGGTAAATAAGGGCTTATCCTTTAGATAGAGGAACCCTTCCTTCATATTGTTCCATACGGTAGACTTCTCTCTAGCAGCCCCAGATTGGTGTTGAATATAAGGAATAGAGAGGATAAGGAAATAACCGATAATATAAGTGGCAGCATCAAGCATGAGCAGATACGATAAGTTGATTTTATCAATAAGTAAACTAGCTAGCCCTCCGGCAACCATGGAGGCGGTTTGGTTTTGGATTTCCATGACACTATTAAGTGATTGATATTGAGACTTCTCAAAGATCTCCTGAGTAAAAGCAAATTGAGTAGGATAGTGTAAAGAATAGTATAAAGAGCCGGCTGCGTAGATCGAGATCAATTGCCAGGTTTCGAAGTGCCCAGAGAAAAATCCCCAAAAAGCCAGGGTAGCAATCACGGTAAAACCAAAGATCTCACTAAAGAGCAGCATCTGCTTACGTGGGAAACGATCGATTAACGTCCCGATATAAGGAGAAGCGAAAAACAAGAGTAAAGTCATACTCAGCGCCGCATAGCCGAAGAGCTGCTCTCCACCTTCTCGATTGACCAACAACCAAGGAATCGTAATCATGGTAATACCAGACCCAATAGAGGAAAAGATATTAGCAGTAAGTAAGCTGTAAAGTCGTCTATCTTTTAGAATTCTACTCATAAAAGCCATCTTCTTTCTTCGTGAAATAATTTCTTATTTGTAACTATTATAATTATAATTAAATGGGAAATCAACCCTTTTTTATGTAGAGTAAAAAAAGTCTCTAGGATTTACCCCTAGACTTCTCCGGAACATAAATGTACAATGAATGGTTGTATATTGTTAAAAAAATTCATTCTCACTCAAGGAGATTTTATAATGAATACTACCAATTCAAGGTTGCTACCGGAGATCGATCGCCGAAGAACTTTCGCGATTATTTCTCACCCGGATGCAGGGAAAACGACCCTGACGGAAAAACTTTTACTTTTTGGAGGAGCTATTCGGCTAGCAGGTGCTGTGAAGGGGCGTAAATCTCAGAAGACTGCAACTTCCGACTGGATGGAAATTGAGAAGCAGCGTGGAATCTCGGTTACATCCAGTGCGATGCAATTTACGTACAAGGACATTAAAGTTAATATTCTTGATACCCCAGGTCACCAAGACTTCAGTGAAGATACGTACCGAACCTTAACAGCAGCCGACTGTGCCGTGATGTTGATTGACGCGGCGAAAGGGGTAGAGGCTCAGACGAAAAAGCTCTTTGCCGTTTGTCGCATGAGAGGAATTCCGATCTTTACGTTTGTGAACAAGATGGACCGTGAGGGACGCGAGCCTCTTGATTTGTTAGAAGAACTTGAAGAAGTATTGGGCATCCGTTCGTGCCCGATGAACTGGCCGATTGGCATGGGTCAGGATTTCAAGGGAATCTATGACCGTAACGAAAACGAAGTCGTTCTCTACAAGCATGGACATTACTATGAAAAAGATGAAGTGGAAGTCATTGATGGAAATAAAGATGCTCTGATTAACCTTCTAGGCGAATCTCTTTACCAAAAAGTCATGGATGATATCGAACTGCTAGATGTAGCGGGAGATCCTTTCGATATGGAACGAGTTCAAAAAGGGGAATTAACGCCTGTTTATTTCGGAAGTGCCATTAATAACTTTGGGGTTCAGACCTTCTTGGATCATTTCCTAACCTTAGCGCCAACTCCAGGCCCACGCAAAAGTGAGAAAGGTCCCGTAGAGCCGAATCGTGCTCAGTTTTCAGGATATGTATTTAAAATCCAAGCCAACATGAACCCAGCTCACCGTGATCGAATCGCGTTCCTTCGCATCTGCTCGGGTCACTTCGAGCGTGGAATGGCCGTAAATCACGTACGAACAGGGAAAACGATTAAATTATCTCAGCCTCAGCAATTTTTTGCTCAAGAGCGTGAGATCATTGAGGAAGCTTATCCGGGAGATATTATTGGATTGTATGATCCGGGTCTCTTTCAAATTGGAGACACTTTGTGTGTAGGAGAAAGCTTTACCTTCGATGAGATGCCTCACTTTGCTCCAGAGCATTTCTCTAAGGTAACGGTTAAGGATGCTATGAAATACAAGCAGTTTCATAAAGGGGTCGATCAGCTTACGGAAGAAGGGGCTATCCAGGTGTTTAGAACCCATGGGACGGGGATCGACGAGATGATCCTTGGCGTAGTTGGGGTCCTACAGTATGAAGTGTTTGAGCATCGGATGAAAGCGGAGTATGGTGTAGATATTCAACTGCATCGCTTAGGCTACGAATTGGCTCGTTGGGTCGATGGACCAAAGGATGTTGTGAACAAGTTTGTCAGTGGAACCAATGTCATTGTAAAAGATAAGCAAGACCGATTTGTTGCTCTATTTCAGAATGAATTCGGATTGCGCTGGGCTCAAGAAAAATATCCCGATATCCGGTTGGTTGATAGTCCATCTAAGCTGTAGTGATCTAGCACCTAGGGGAGCCTGGGTGCTTTCTCATCTTTTTTTTATACTTTTTTTAAAAAAAAACGAAACTTCTTCCTTTGATAATTCGTATTAATACATATTAGTAAATATTTAAGTTTAAAAATTAGAGTATTCTTATATAAAAGGAGTCGAAAAATAGAATGAAAGGAACTAAGACTACACCGGATAAAGATACGCTTAAAGGTTTTTTGAGTGCAGGCAAGACTGTGGATTGGATTTCCGAGAAGTGGAATGTCACGCCACAAACCGTGCGAGCTTGGTTTTCTAAATTCAACTTAAGCCTGCCGAAGAAACAGACGATCAAGACAGGATATAATCGCAAGAGAAAGGTAGAACAGAAGAGCTGCCCCGTATGTCAAGAGACACAGCTAGTGAATTACCTTATGGCCGAGAAACACTGGTATTGCTTGCAATGTGACACCGAGTTCGACCGTGATAATGTGATCTACGTGTATGATGATAGGGGAGAATTAGTAGAAGTGATTGCAAACACACCAGATATCTGGGAAGGATTAAGTATTACGAAGACGAAGAAGAATTTGATTCGTACGGTCACTGTTTAGATCAGCATGGATAAGGTAAACTTTACACAAATATTACTCCCACATTTGAAGACAAGCCTATGCCTGTCGAGAATTCCTCATGGATTTTCAGACGGCATAGGCTATTATTCGTTAGATCTCAAAAGAAGCTTCAGTTATTTTCTCAATGCCTTCCTGCGCGACAAGCTCGTTCATCAACCCTTTTAAGGCTTGATCTTTATTTTTCGCCTCAACCATAACGTCGAGCGCATCGGTATGCTTGCTGGCCAGCTGTAAAAAAGGAAGTAGGTCATGGAGATTGACTAGATCGGCATGACTTCGAAGAGCCGCAGAGGATTCCGTCCCTCTTGGACTAGAGACATGGATCTTGGGAGGAAGACCGGAGTCCTTCCACGTAGCAAAAATATCAGGCAGGATAGAGGAGAGATCCTGATGCTCATGGTTGCATCGATGATGATGAATATCGAGGACCATGGGAATGTTCAGTGCTTGGCAAGCTTCCAGGGTTTCATGAGCAGTAAACGTTTTATCATCATTTTCAAAGGTCAGTCTCTTCTGAATAACCTCAGGTACCTGACTCCAATTATCAATCAGCCGCTTAAGGGACTTCTGCTTATCTTGATAAGCCCCTCCCATATGAATATTAAACTTCATCTTTTCATCCATTCCCATCGCTTGAGATTGTTGAAGGTGATATTGTAAATCCTGAATCGATTTTTCCACGATATCTTCCTTTGGACTGTTTAAATTTACAAAATGATCAGGGTGAAAACCCACCCGCATTTTATGCTTACGGACAAATTCTCCAATCTGGGCAAACTCCTCGGCTAGATCTTCAGCGAAGTTCCAGCCCGCAGCCGCTTCATGGGTGGCTAAAGGAATCAGCTTTGAAGTGAATCGATAAACCATAATCTCCTCACCTAGATTATAACGAAGTAACCGGAGTTGATTTTTGAGATTTTCTTTAGATAAAATACGCAGTCTTGATATGTAATACTTAGGGTCGACCTTCTGCAGGTTTTTCCAAGTGATCGTCTTATTTGGGGAACTGTCCTTGACTTCCAGAGATAAGGCAACATAGCCTAAACGAACTCGCAACTTACATCCTCCTCCTCACGCTCACTGTCTTAGTTTAAACTGTATGCCAAGGATGATTCCTGTTTTGCGGGATCATACTAATTTAGAGTGAGTAAAAGGAGGAAAGTCCATGAGATATAGAGCGTTATCCATGTTTCTTCTCTTGTTGTTCTTTTCGTCCCTTCCTATTGCCTACGCAGGTACGGATCAGGCCACGCCTATCCTAAAGATCGACACGGAGAAAAAAGTAGTAGCTCTCACCTTCGATGACGGTCCGGACCCAAAGTATACCCCCATATTATTAGAAACTCTGAACTTAGAAGGAGTAAAGGCTACTTTCTTTGTTCTTGGGATACAGGCGGAAAAGGCCCCACATATTTTGCAGTGGATTCACAAAGCTGGCCATGAGATTGGAAACCATGGTTATTCCCACCCTGATATCAAGAAATTAAAAAGACCAGAAATTTATCAGCAAATTAAGCGTGCGGAAAAAGTGATCCTAGGAGCTACCGGATTTCGACCTAAGTGTTATCGCCCCCCAGGGGGTGTCGTAACTCCTGCTGTGCTTAAGGCGACGTTTGATGCAGGATATGACTTGATTCACTGGTCTGTCGATCCTAAGGATTGGAAACGGGATCGCACGGCTGAAGTAATAGCGGGAAGTATTGAGAATCAAGTAGGTGCTGGGGATATTTTGCTTTTTCATGATGGAGGAGTGAACCAAGAGGAATCCATGAAGGCCTTGGTTTCTTTAATCCACGACTTAAAGCAAGATGGATATCAATTTGTTACGGTATCAGAATTACTGGAAATTAAATAAAGAATAAAGGGACTCAATTTGTCCTTCGTTGTAAATAGCGTCCCATCATTTTATAATGGAAGGAATAAGAATAAAATTTACCAAAGAGGAGAATGGCTATGCGTGAGTTTCTGTCGTTGCAGCTGAAGCTGGTACCAGACTTAGTTGAAGTCATGCAAAAGCGCCTCTCCATTCTTAGGAACATCTATCTGCAGCAGCCAATTGGCCGCCGCAGTTTGGCCTCTTCGTTAAACACGACGGAAAGGATCTTAAGGGCAGAGGTTGATTTTTTAAAGGAGCAAGGACTTGTGCATGTAGAGAGCATAGGCATGTTCCTAACGGATACAGGGCTACAGATTCTTGAAACTCTGGAAGGATTAATTAAAGATGTGTACGGTTTATCCGATATGGAAGCTGAGCTGCAAAGAGTGCTCCAAGTCAAACGAGTCATTGTCGTCCCTGGTCAATCCCATGAATCGGAGGTAGATAAGAAGGAGCTAGGCCGCGCTGCGGCCAACCACCTTACATCTATTCTGCATGAGAGTGATGTCGTTGCGGTAACGGGAGGCTCTACAATTGCTACGATGGCGGAGATGATGAGCAGTTCACGTCAGTTTCCTGATGTCATGTTTGTCCCTGCACGTGGTGGATTAGGGGAAAATGTGGAGCTGCAAGCCAACCAAATCGCGGCCAATTGTGCGAAAAGGCTAGGAGCCCAATACCGTATGTTGCATATTTCCGATTTTCTTGGTGCTTCGGCTTATCAGTCTTTACAGGCGGACCCTTACATCAGCGAGATGCTCTCACTTATTCGCTCTTCGCAAGTGGTCGTTCACGGTATAGGAAGAGCGGTGGAGATGGCTATCCGGCGTAATGCCCCTAGTGAAGTGCTGAAGGTTCTAGAGCTCGGAGAAGCTGTGGGAGAGGCTTTTGGTTATTATTTTAACAAACAAGGAAATATTATCTACCGTATGGAAACGATGGGTCTTCAGCTCGAGGATGTGAAGAAGGCCAGACATGTCATTGGATTGGCTGGGGGAGTGAATAAGGCGGAAGCCATATACGCTATCTCAAAAGTAGGATTTATCGATATTCTAATTATAGATGAAGCAGCGGCAGAAGGCGTATTAAAGTTAAACCCTTAGTGTCGAGGTTCAGCGCTTTTGCAAAACAAGTGAATACTTCCTTGGAATTTTCTCCAATATAAGGAAGTAAACACTTATGAGCAGAGGTGAAACATTTTGTTTCAACGAACTTCATTGAACATTTTGTGCATGATCATTGTGTTGTTACTAACAGCTTGCGGTGCCAAGTTAGATCCTTATCAGATGGGAGTTCAAAGAGAAACCGTTGCAGCAGCTAGTCTCATGGTAGGGGAGAAATCGACGTTTTCTGATATACTATATCGAAAAGACAATGCTGGACATCTTTGGATTCCCCTTGAAGAGGCTGCTCAATCGCTAGACTTTCAGACGCACTGGGATGTAACGGATGAGACGTTTAGCATGGGGTATACGGATGTTATCTATCAAGTGAGCATGAAGCAAACGGAAGCATGGGCGAATGGTCAAGATATGATCCTATCTATGGCACCACAAACGTTTAAACAAAAACCATACATAACCATTGATGCTTTACAGGAGCTCTGGGGAACATCCGTAACCTGGAGTGAAGCACGACAATGCCTAACGATTGCCCCTATGAATGATAAGAGAATAGAGGATGGGTCACCAGTCGTAATAGAGGTTCAGGGCCAAGTGGGGATGTCAGGTAAATCAATGCCAGAGCTTCATCGACCCTCGCTCGTTCATTATGCAAGAAGATACCTAGGGGTTCCCTATCAATTCGGGGCAGATCCTTATCCGCAATCGAAGCGATTTGACTGTTCTTCTTTTACTCGGCATGTCTACTCCCGTTTTGGCATTGAGCTGCCAAGGACGGCAAGAGCACAAGCGGCTATGGGGATACCGGTGAGTTCAGAAAACATGAAGCCGGGGGACATGCTTTTTTTCCAGATTCCTGGCCGTTTTCAGACCAACTCTATCGTTGGACATGCAGGAATATACATAGGGGATGGAAAGTTTGTACATACACACGGGAAGAACGGTGTTACCATTAATTCCATTCAATCAGGCTATTGGAAGGAAAACCTATTGTTTACAAAACGTTTGTCAAAATAATACAAAAAGTTCATTGTCAATCTTTGGAGTTTCATATACAATATACTATGGACGCAGAATGTAAAGCAGGGACATTTTTTGTCCATTTGACAAGGAGTCTTCTATGGACCAAAAGTATTATGCTGGTATTGATTTAGGTGGCACCTCCATCAAGATGGGGATTTGCACCGAGACCGGGCAGTCTGTTCGCGAATTAGAAAGACCTACCCCGCAAGGACATTATAAGGATGTACTAGAAGTTTTCCAAGAGATGATTCATCAGCTGGTTTCTGAGGCTCAGATCTCTCTGGATACGGTGAAGGGTGTAGGGGTTGGTGTACCAGCTTTGCTTGATATAGAGAAGGGTTATATTTATGAAATTGTAAACTTAGGGTGGAAGAATGTATCCCTTAAAGAGGAATTAGAAGTGTTACTTGGTCTTCCTTGCTATGTCGATAATGATGCCAATACAGCTGCGCTAGGGGAGATGTGGCAAGGGGCAGGTGTAGGCGCTCGCCATCTGATCTGCATTACGGTCGGTACAGGGATAGGCGGAGGGCTCATTCTTAATGGAGATATTTATCACGGGGCTATTGGCTTAGCGGGTGAGATTGGTCACGTCACCGTTCGAGCGGACGAAGGGCAACGATGCAATTGTGGCAAGATGGGTTGTTTAGAAACTGAGACTTCTGCTACGGCTATGACTTATTATGGGCGTAAGATAGCTGAAGCAGGAGAATCTCCTCCTTTGGCTGAAGTTCTCAAGAATACAGGAGCGATTACGGCGAAGGATGTCATTGATGTCGCTAGACAAGGGGATCAAGCCGCCCAGAAGATTCTCGACCAAGTGGGGTATTATCTCGGGCTCTCTCTTGCCCAATTATCCAATGTATTGAATCCCGAGAAGATTGTTATTGGTGGAGGCGTATCAAAGGCAGGAGACTTCTTCATGGAACCAATTCGTAAGAACTTTAAGAAGTATGCATTATCGAAAGTAAGTGAAACTGCCGAAATTGTCCCGGCTAAGCTTGGAAATCGAGCGGGATGGCTTGGAGCCGCATGGCTTGTCCATCGCAATGTTTCGAATGGGGGGAGTTTATCATGAAGAAAATCGCTGTACTCACTAGCGGAGGAGATGCCCCGGGAATGAATCCGGCCATTCGAGCCGTTGTCCGTCGAGGGATCTTTCAGGGGTTAAGCGTATTTGGAGTCCAGCATGGCTATGACGGGCTAATGCGAGGGGATTACATCCCCATGGACTTAGGTAGTGTAGGGGACATAATACATCGTGGTGGAACCATTTTGCGCAGTGCTCGCAGTGAAGAATTTAGAACTCCAGAAGGACAACAGAAGGCTCTTCATCGAATGAGAGAGTCCGAAATTGACGGGTTGATTGTCATCGGTGGAGACGGATCTTTCCGTGGAGCAGAGAAGTTGACAGCACAAGGCTTCCCGACGATAGGGATTCCAGGAACTATTGATAATGATATTGCAGGAACGGACTATACCATTGGGTTTGATACAGCTGTCAATACGGTTGTCGATGCCATTGATAAAATAAGAGATACGGCTTCTTCTCATGAACGCACCTATATCATTGAGGTTATGGGTAGAGATGCAGGGGACATTGCCTTATGGTCTGGCCTCTGTGTCGGAGCCGAATCGATTATTATCCCGGAAGCGGAGACGGATATGGATGATGTCATCCTTCGTTTAGAGCAAGGAAATCGCCGCGGGAAAAAGCATAGTATCATTGTTGTAGCAGAAGGGGTAAGCAGTGGTTCAGATATTGCAAAAATTATTCAGGATCGGACCGGCTTAGAAACGCGAGTTACTGTCCTCGGTCACTTGCAACGTGGGGGATCCCCATCCGCTTACGATCGAATGATGGCCAGTCAGATGGGAGCGAAAGCTGTTGACCTCCTCTTAGAAGGTCAAAAGGGAGTAATGGTTGGTCTAAAGGGCGGCCAGCTCATTCATGCCCCATTCGGGGAAGCTGCCAAGGACAAGCATACGATTGACATGTCAAAATACCATCTAGCAAGAAGTCTTTCCATATAAACAAATGAGGTGAAGGGATGAGAAGAACTAAGATTGTTTGTACAATTGGACCAGCCAGTGAACAGCCTGAAACGCTAAAGAAATTAATCCTTGCAGGAATGAATGTAGCTCGATTAAATTTTTCTCACGGCTCTCATGAGGAGCATGAGGTTAGAATCGACCGTATTCGCGAAGTGGCTAAGGAATTAGGAAAGAATGTCGCTATTATGCTCGATACGAAAGGACCTGAGATTCGTACGGGAATCCTTGCAGAGGGTCAAGTTACTTTAGTAACAGGGGATCACTTCATCCTTACTACTGAGCAGATCGAAGGTAACCAGGAAAAAGTCAGTGTGACCTATGATCAACTCCCACGGGATGTGCATGTAGGTGCGACCATCTTAATTGATGACGGATTAATTGAACTGAAAGTGGAAGAGATTCGAGCAAAAGAAGTACTTTGTCGTGTAGTAGACGGAGGGTTGTTGAAGAATCGCAAGGGTGTCAATCTGCCAAAGATTGCAGTTAACCTTCCAAGTATTACAGAAAAAGATGTATCTGACATTAATTTTGGTATTCGCAAACGAGTGGATTTTATTGCGGCTTCCTTTGTACGTAAAGCTTCCGACGTCCTGCAAATTCGTCAAATGTTAGAGGAGCAGGGGGCGAACATCGCCATTATTGCTAAAATTGAGAACGAGGAAGGTGTGTTAAACTCCGACGAGATTCTTGGGGTAGCTGATGGTTTAATGGTGGCTCGTGGTGATCTAGGGGTCGAAATTCCTGCGGAGGAAGTACCTCTAGTCCAAAAGAAATTAATAAGCAACTGCAATCGCCTAGGAAAACCGGTTATTACCGCTACTCAGATGTTGGATTCAATGCAGAACAATCCCCGCCCTACTCGCGCCGAAGCAAGTGATGTTGCCAATGCAATTTTTGACGGTACAGATGCGATTATGTTATCTGGGGAGACAGCAGCAGGAAAATATCCAGTGGAGTCGGTGGAGACAATGGATCGCATCGCTCGAAGCGCTGAGTCGTCGGCCATGTACAGAGAACGCGTTCTGCAGCCGTACCAGTCGGAGAAAGTAACGATCACCGATGCGATGGGACTAGCAGTTACTACCACGGCTTCTTCATTGCATGCGGCAGCCATCCTTACCCCTACAGAAAGTGGATATACGGCTCATGTCGTGTCCAAGCATCGTCCAGCTTGCCCAATCGTGGCGGTTACACCGCACGAGCACATAGTGAACCGACTATCTTTGGTATGGGGAGTTGTACCGATTCGATTTGAGAGTGCGGACAATACCGACGAAATGATGGAGAAAGCCATTCACGCTGCTGTTCAAGAGAAGATTATTAAGCGCGGTGACTTGATTATCATCACAGCTGGAGTTCCCGTTCGTGAACCAGGAACGACCAATATGATGAAAGTCCACATCGTTGGAAAAGTTGTCGCAAGAGGAAAAGGCATCGGCGATATCTCAGCATCTGGCAAGGTTGTGGTGGTTGGCAGTGAGGGCTGGGAGGATCGAGTAGATTCAGGAACCGTCCTTGTAGCCAAGGCAACGGATAAAGACATTACCCCGTATATTGAGAAAGCTGCTGGACTCATTACCGAAGAAGGTGGACTAACCTCCCACGGAGCCATTGTTGGCCTTCACTTAGGCAAGGCCGTCATCATCGGTGTGGAGGAAGCAACCACTACACTTAAAGACGGGGATGAAGTCACCATCGACCCTCATCAAGGCCATATTTATCACGGATTTGCAAGGGTTTTGTAAAAGGAACTGAAGTAGGTGTGAATTCTGGAGAGAATTCACACCTTTTTTGTTGGGTGGTAGGCAGGATTGGTGGTGAGAACCCACCCCCGGGCTCCCGGGGTCCCTCACTTTGTGTGGGGTCTAGGTGGAGGGGGATAAGCGGAGATTTTTCCGTTAAGTGGTTGGTTTGCCCATTTTAGTCTGAAATAAGCGGAAAATTTTCCGCAAATGGTTTAAAAGTAGCTGATTTTTAGGTTTTGGAGGCCGATAGGCGGAATTCGTTCCGCTATTTTGGCTGTTTTGAGGCTTGTGGGGAGAATAGCGGAAATTTCTCCTGTTATGTTTGGAGGTGATCCCCCGAGCCCCCATCATCTCTAAATCCTACACAACGGATTCTGAACTCCTTCCCCCAGACGATAAGAACGGATACGCTGGCGGCCTGTGGCTGGGTATAAAATCTTCTTTTGCACCATTTGTGAGAGGATTTTTCTTGCGGTTTTATCGGACAATTTGAGCAGCTTTTCTACTTCGGCTGGAGTCACCGCCGTACCTTTATTGATCACAAAACGGATGACTTCTTTTTCTATAAATGTGAGGGTCTTGTGGTGGGGGTCTGCTCCAAGTGATTTTCCGATGATTTGTTGGGTTGTTTGTTGGCATCGGCGGGGTTGTTCGAGGATTTGGTCGTAGGAGAAGCGGATGACGGTCCACTCATCTATGATAAGCTGGTTTTGTCTCTCTAGTTGGTCTGCAAACTGCCAGCGGCTAATATTTTTCAGGTGGGGGCCATATCCATCGACTTCAAAGCAAATCTTCACTCCTGGGCGGATATAGGCATAATCTAAGTAGCGTTTCCCGTCCTTGAAATCATCTACTTCATACTCGGGGTGCAAATAGTCAAAGTGGTGAAAGAGGGGCCACCATACATTCTGTAAGAAGGATAGCTCAGCCTTGCCATGGCCCTCTTTTAGACGCCTCAACCGTTCTCCTTCCCTTGCTTTTTCATGTTGATCTAAAAAGGATTGGTACTCTTCTTCAAAACTCATTAGCATTCCTCCTCAGTAGTCAGTAGGTTCGTACAACCTTATCGTATCAAAAAAATTCCAACTCGTCTTTTCTTTTTGCCATCATGATCTGATAATATAAAAATTAGAATGTAGGGATTGGAGCCATCAATAACATGATTAAAGGAATTGGCATCGATATTGTGGATAAGGAACGCATGCAACACGTACTACAAAGACAAGGTCAGAAATTTATTAATAGAATACTTACCGAGACCGAGCAAAAAGGAATGCCATCAACAGGCGATCGACAACTCGAATATGTAGCGGGAAGATTTGCGGCTAAAGAGGCTTTTGCGAAGGCGACGGGGTTTGGTTTTGGGAAAGAACTCAGCTGGCAAGACGTTGCCGTACTACGTGATGATAGAGGAAAGCCGACACTGGAGCTATGCCGAAAATGGCTGGAGATTCATAATCCCAAGCTAAAGCAAAGCTATCATGTCTCCATCTCACACGAAAAGAAGTACGCCGTAGCACAAGTGATTATCGAGGAATGATTTAATAAAATTAAGGGTTGTCAGCATAACTGGACAGGTATGGACATACATATATAACGCGGGATCAGGAGGGAAGAAGGGTGTATTTGGTGAATGCGCAACAAATGCGAGAGATTGACCGCTTCGCCATGAAGGAAATCGGCATTCCAGGCATTATCTTGATGGAAGCAGCAGGGCAAGCTGTGGTGAAAGAAGTGGAGGCCAGATGGGCCACCCCGAACGCTCGAGTGGTAGTTTTAGCGGGACACGGAAACAATGGCGGAGATGCTTTTGTGGTATCCCGGCACTTGCTGAATAAAGGTTACCGTGTGCAAACTTGGCTGGTAGGGACAGAGGAAAAGATGAGTACGGATGCGGCAACGACTTATCGTGCGCTTATCGGTAGCCAGTATGCGGTCAAGCTGTTTGGTAACAGTAGCTGGGAGGAGTTCATTCAGGACTTGCAGTGGGCTACTCTCATTGTAGACGGGCTGCTTGGAACCGGGGTTCAAGGTCCTTTAAGGGAGCCAATAGGGAGGATCATTGAAGAGGTCAATCAACAGGAACAAGCTGACGTGATCTCTATTGATATCCCAAGCGGGGTAAATGCGGATACAGGATCGGTGGAAACCAACGCTGTAGAGGCGGATGCAACGGTGACGTTTGCTTACCCGAAGTGGGGGCAATACCTATTCCCTGGTGCTGCGTATTGCGGTGAGCTTCTGGTGAGAGACATCTCCATCCCGGGTTGGGTAGGGGAAAAGTTAGCACCTACGGATCAACTTTTGGACGAGAAGATGATGACTTCTCTTTTGCCGAAGCGTTCGCGCCACTCTCATAAAGGAACATTTGGGCATGTTCTCATCCTTGGTGGTTGCCATTCTTATGTAGGAGCACCGGCTCTTGCCTCCATGGGTGCGATTCGATCAGGGGCGGGTATGGTTACCTTGGCTATACCGAGAACGATCCAGCCTATGGTTGCTGGTAAGGTGACGGAAGCGATCTATTGGCTTTGGCCCGAAACAGAAGGCTATTTCTCTAAAAATAGCTGGAAGTTGCTCACCGAGAGGAAAGGGCGGTTCGATTTTACCATCGTGGGCCCTGGAATGGGCCAGGCTCCTGGAAGCGAATGGCTGGAGCAAGTCATCCGTCACACAACAGGCCCTCTCTTGCTGGACGCAGATGCGCTAAATCTTTTAGCTAAAGATCTTTCCATGCTTAAAGGCAGAGAGCAGGTTGTGCTTACGCCTCATCCCGGTGAAATGGCCAGGCTAGCAGGTGTATCCGTAGAGCAGGTTGAAACCAATCGACCTCACATTGCCCGACAATTTGCTGTTCACCATCAGGTGTATGTTGTGCTTAAAGGGACTTATACCATCATTGCTACTCCAAAAGGAGAAATCTTCGTCAGTCCACGCGGTAGCTCCTCCTTGGCTAAAGGGGGATCTGGAGATGTCTTGTCAGGCATGATTGGATCCTTTGTCAATCAAACGGGGAACATACTGTCGGGGATTCTGTTGGGGGTTTATCTTCACGGAATGTCGGGAGAATTCATGGACGAATATAGCGGTGCAGCAACTGATTTAGGAAACTGGATTGGCAAAGCTGTCAAAGATCTAACCGCAGATAATGCGTAAGATACACAGTATATAACCCTGAAAAGGGACCCTCCTTTGTTCTTCTCCTGTATTAACGTACAGGACAAGGAAAGCTTGTCAGCTTTGAGAAAAGCGCCAAGTTTTCTTAAAAAAATGAGCGAAGGGGATGAATCAGATAATGAAACGCAAACTCGGATGGCTAATCATGCTAGTCACAATCCTATCCATGCTTGCAACAGGTTGTGGTCCTAAGGGTGTCGATGCAATTGTTGGAGACTTGGGTACGAAGCTAGAAAAAATGACGGGGTACAAGATGAATGCAAAGCTTACTTTGCAAACGGGGAAGGACCCTCAGACTTATGATGTAGAAGTATGGCATAACAAGCCTGACTTCTATCGCGTAGCTCTAACTTCCAAGGAAAGAGACATAACGCAAATCATACTTAGAAACCAAGAGGGAGTGTTTGTCCTTACTCCTCATCTCAATAAAAGCTTCCGATTCCAAAGCGGATGGCCAGAAAATCATGCCCAAGTTTACTTGTATGAATCTTTAGTGAAGAGCATTTTAGATGACGAGCAACGCGTATTTACAGAAGAGGATGGTAAGTATGCTTTTGAAGTGAAGGCAGACTATCAAAATCGCTCCTTAACGACCCAGAAGATCTGGTTAGGCACCGACCTGTCGCCGATTAAAGTGGATGTCATGGATACCAACAAGAATGTAATGGTGACTGTGGAATTTGCCGACTTTGAAGGGGATGCCAAGTTTGATAATGACTCCTTCAATAAAGAGAGAAATATGGAGACAAGTATGCTTCAGTCCTCTGTACCGACTATGGCGAACGGAGAGCCTAAGCAAGAGCCAACAGGCAGCTTTGGTGTGATCCAGCCTACTTATGTGCCGGAAGGGGCAACATTCACTGGGGTGCAAAAAGTAGATACAGCGGAAGGGCCACAGATTGTTCTTCGCTATAAAGGCGATTTCAACTTTACCCTTATTGAAGAGAGACCTAAGGCAGCTACGGTTAGCTATCCAAGCGGGGAAATCGTTGACCTTGGACATACGGTAGCAGTTATGACCGGTGAGCAGAAGAAAACACTGACTTGGACTTACGATGGAGTGGAATACCTATTAACAGGAGATCTCCCAGAAGATGAGATGATCTCTGTCGCGAAGTCTACCTTTAATCAAATCGGTAAATAAGGAAAAGGAAGGGCGTCGTTTTTCTCCCTATTGAACAAATTGACTTCCATGAATAAATCAGATAAGGTAGATTATAACTATGGGCAGCCTATATTTATGGCTGCCCTTTCCTCTGGTTTTTTATTAGGGACCATGGTTATCTTAAAGGAGTGTGGTGAAGTGAAAGATATAATGATTCAAGAGCAATCAAATTATATGGATATCTTCCAAAAAAGACCTACACGCTACCGGATTTACGAGACGGTTGTTTACATGCTGGTCATGTTCATTCTGGCAGGATATATGCCTGCTGACAGCGGCTTGTATAAAGTACTGGCGGTAGTGTCGGCTGTCGTGATAATTGGAGGGGCTCCTATTATTTATAGAAGGGTACTAGCTCCAGAGTATATTCTTACGAAGACGGAGCTGTTTATTCGTCTAGGTGGGAAAGAAAGAGTGTTTTCTCTGCTTGACGTAGAGCGAGCTTCAGAATGGAAGGCTCTGTTTCGGTTGAAGGGGAAGAAGGAGCCTTTAATGGTTTCTCGAAAATTTTTAGATATGCTAGATGATCAGTTACAGAAAGTGAGAAAAAATAAGAAAAGGTGATCACCTATGGGAGAGAAGTTTTACCGCAATACTTGGGTAGAGGTTGATCTTGATGCCATTGCTCATAATGTACGAGCTTTCCGGGCCCATCTTCCAGAGCAAACGCAGATCATGGCTGTTGTTAAGGCAGATGGCTATGGACATGGGGCCATTCCTGTGGCAAAAGAAGCACTAGCTGCTGGAGCTACTTATCTCGGGGTAGCCTTACTAGACGAGGCGATCGAATTAAGAGAAGCGGGGATTACAGCCCCTGTTCTTGTGTTAGGATACACCGCTCCGGAGTTTGTGGGCGAGGCGATTACTCGTGATATTACCTTAACCGTGTTCCATCCGGAAGTCATTGTTGCGATTCAGAACGAAGGCGCCCGACTGGACAAGCAGGCTAAGATTCATATCAAGCTCGATACCGGTATGGGAAGGGTCGGTGTACGGACACAAGAAGAATTAGATCAATTGATGCAAGCGGTTGCCGAATCCGACCGTGTAGAGGCAGAGGGAGTCTTTACCCATTTTGCCTGTGCGGATGAAGAAGATCCGTCATATACCACGGAACAGCATCATACGTTTATTAAAGTGATTGAACCATACACATTCCCTATTATTCATTGCAGCAATAGCGCCGGTGGGATTCTTTATCCAAATTGGGGTTATAACATGATTCGATTGGGAATAAGCTTATATGGACAATATCCGTCTGCTTTCACCAGAAATAAGGGTATCGAGCTCAAGGAGGCTTTTTCCTTAAAAACGAAGATCGCGCATATCAAGAGCGTTCCTGCGGGAACTTCGATTAGCTATGGGGCTACTTTTACTACTTCAGGTGAGTCGGTTATTGCGTCTCTTCCCATCGGATATGCGGATGGTTTTTCACGAGCTTTATCCAATAAAGGGCAGGCTATCGTGAAAGGTACCCGGACACCTATTGTCGGAAGGGTTTGTATGGATCAGCTGATGATCGATATATCATCGGTGATAGATCCTCGTGTAGGTGATGAAGTTGTATTGATCGGCAGTCAAGGTGGCCAACAGATAACCGTGGATGATGTGGCAGATCAGCTCCAGACCATCAATTACGAGGTAACTTGCATGATCAGCAAGCGAGTTCCTAGGGTCTACCGTAAAGGTGGAGACACCGTAATGACCAAAAATTTTCTCCTTTGAAATTGTCGTATTTCCTTGTCGGGAATCCAAGTATAGTGGTACAATCATGGAGTATAATGCGCCGGTGGAGTCATAATTCCTACTATTTGGTAGAAGGATATCGGCTTTCGACAGAGAATTAGTATCTTGTGTTGTATGCAGATGCGTGCTAGGATATATACTCACTGGTATATTTCTGCATGCATTTCGACATAATGGTACTATTAGTATGCGTTTTATGCAGATCACATGGTGTAAGTGTCGTTGGAGGTGCGTTTGTCTTGTCTAGGATGGATACCAAGCGTATTATGATCAGCTTGCCACATCATTTACTAGAAGAGGTGGATGGTGTCGTGGAAAGGGAACAATCAAATCGAAGCGAATTTATCAGACAAGCGATGAAACTCTACCTAAGAGAGCGTAAGAAGCGTCATATCCGTGAGACTATGCAGAAGGGTTACATGGAGATGGCAAATATTAATCTCAACATAGCTTCGGAGGCTTTTCAAGCGGAAGAGGAAGCGAATTATACCTTGGGCCGCTTAGTAAGCGGGGTGTAATTTGTGATTGTTAAACGTGGCGATGTATACTTTGCGGACCTTTCTCCTGTTGTTGGCTCAGAGCAGGGCGGCGTTCGTCCGGTGCTAATTATCCAAAATGATATAGGAAATCGTTTCAGTCCGACGGTCATCGTCGCGGCCATTACAGCCCAGATTCAGAAGGCGAAGCTTCCTACACACGTCGAGATTGATGCTAAGAGCTATGGATTTGATCGGGATTCCGTCATTCTTTTGGAGCAGATACGTACGATTGATAAGCAACGCTTGACGGACAAAATAACCCATTTAGATGATGAGATGATGGATAAGGTGAATGAAGCCTTACAGATCAGTCTAGGGCTGATCGACTTTTAATCTACGAGCGTTAAACACCCGCAATAATTTTCATTTCCTTTTCGGCAAGCTCATCCCATTAAGCTTTAACACGATAGAATATCCATCAACAAGGCTCACTTCGGTGAGCCTTTTCTCGTTTAGTCAAGGATACGGTTAGATATTCCAGTTTGGAATGTGGTAGAATGGAAGGCAGTGAAAAGCTTTCAAGAGGAGCGAAAAAGGTATGGATTTGAACCAGATGATCGAGACGATTGCCAGGGAGAGCGGCATCGCATCCAAGTTTGTTAAAAATACAGTTGAACTACTCGATGAAGGGAATACCGTTCCTTTTATTGCACGGTATCGTAAAGAAGTAACCGGAACACTAGATGAAAATCAAATTCGTACCATCCAAGAGCGTTTGACCTATCTGCGTAACTTAGAAGAGCGTAAGAGTGAAGTGATTCGCCTCATCGCAGAACAGGACAAGCTGACAGAAGAGCTTGAACGGGATATTCTTTCCGCTACGAAATTACAGGAAGTGGAGGATCTCTACCGACCTTATCGTCAGAAACGAAGAACTAGAGCCACCATGGCTAAGGAAAAGGGATTAGAACCGCTGGCGGCATATCTTATGAGCTTGCCAACGAAGGGTAATCCACTTGAGGAAGCGGCTCAATATATAAACGAAGAAAAACAAGTAACAACCGCGGAAGAGGCCCTTCAGGGGGCTATGGACATTATTGCAGAGATGGTATCGGATGATCCGGATGTACGCAAGTGGATCCGCAAACAGACGATGGAGAATGCCCTGATTCAGACGGAGAAGAAACAGGACGAAGAATCGGAAAAGAACGTCTACGAGATGTACTACCAGTATGCTGAACCGGTTAAACGAATTGTTCCCCATCGGATTTTAGCTGTCAACCGCGGGGAGAAGGAAGGCATTCTGAAGGTTAAACTCGATTTAGATGAGACGCCGATCATGCAATTTTTGATAAGAAAATATATTCCGCGTCAAACGGTGGCAGCGCCTTACCTAGAGCCAGCACTAGAGGATAGCTATAAGCGTCTTATTAGTCCAGCTGTGGAGCGGGAAGTCCGCAATGAGTTAACGGAAACCGCGGAAGAACAGGCCATTCATATTTTCGCGGAGAACTTGCGCCAGTTGCTATTACAGGCTCCGGTAAAAGGGAAGATGGTTTTAGGTGTCGATCCTGCCTATCGAACCGGCTGTAAGTATGCCGTGGTTGATGAAACAGGCAAGCTTCACAAGGTAGGAGTAGTATACCCGACTCCTCCTATGAATAAAGTCGAAGAAGCAAAACGTGTTTTAAAAGATGTGATCCAGACCTATGGGGTTAATCTTGTAGTGATTGGGAATGGGACAGCTTCACGGGAAACTGAAGAATTCGTCGCTACGATGCTCAAGGAGATTAATCAAGAGATCTTCTATATTATTGTGAGTGAAGCAGGAGCAAGTGTTTATTCCGCCTCTAAGCTTGCAGGGGAAGAGTTCCCTGACTTAGATGTTGCCGAGCGAAGTGCGGTATCCATTGCCCGCCGTTTGCAAGATCCGCTGGCTGAGCTAGTAAAAATCGACCCTAAGTCCATTGGAGTCGGGCAGTATCAGCATGACGTAAGTCAAACTCGTCTGACCGAGAGCCTTCAGTTTGTGGTAGAATCCGCGGTAAACTATGTTGGGGTTGATGTGAATACCGCCTCTCCTTCCCTGCTTCAATATGTTTCGGGAGTAAGCAAGCAAGTAGCGAAAAATATTGTCAAGCTAAGAGAAGAAACAGGTAAGTTCTCGAATCGGGCTCAGCTGAAGAAGGTCCCTCGCTTAGGGGATAAAACATACGAACAGTGTATCGGCTTCCTGCGTGTGATGGATGGGGCGAACCCATTGGATAAGACCCCAATCCATCCTGAATCCTATGAGAAGGTGGCTAAGCTGCTAGATTTATTAGGGATTCAAGCTACTGATATTGGTTCTCCAGAAACGAAGGAATTACTTCAATCCGTGAATGTACCGGAGATGGCAGCCCGATTGGAAGTTGGGGAACCCACCCTTCAGGATATTCTAGACAGCTTACTTCGACCAGGTCGAGATCCTCGAGATGAGTTGCCGAAGCCTTTATTGCTTAAAGATGTATTGACCATTCAAGACCTGAAGGTAGGAATGGAGCTGCAAGGAACCGTTCGTAATGTGGTCGATTTCGGGGCTTTTGTAGATATTGGGTTGAAAAATGATGGGCTTGTCCATATTTCAAAGCTAAGCGGAAAATATGTTAAGCACCCTTTAGATGTCGTATCCGTAGGCCAAATTGTTACAGTATGGGTCACAGAAATCGATGTAAAGAAAATGCGTGTAGGACTTTCTATGGTTCCTGTCACATCATAAAAGGAAGCAGTCATGATTGACTGCTTCCTTCGTTTTATCCCAATGACGAAAGAGCTGCTTTTTAAGAAAAGCTCCTGTCGGTATTTTTTTGTTTATAGACGAACCAACAATCGTTTAAAAGACGGATTTGTCTCCGATCTTTACCGAGAAAGGCACGCATCAACTGTTTGCGCAGCCACTCTGGCATCCCTAAGTCCCTCCTCTGTCCCTTCTGCTGTCTGGGGAAATATCTGTTAACAATAAGATATTCAGAAAAGGGAAGAGGGTGAACAACTAAATTTCTTCTTCTTCCGCTAAATACTCTAATTGAGCTTGAAAAGCACGAATCTCAGTCAATAAAGAGATCAAAGGATAGTTTTCTTCTTGGATTTCTACAAAAGTAGCTTCTAGGCGATTAATATAATCTAGGCCAGTTACCACTTCGTGATCGTAGGACACCATCTCAAGGTCGCTGCACTCTGCGATGACGGAAGGTAAAGTTGGCACCTCGCCGGCTGTCAGTTTATCAATCTCCTTATGTAGACGGCGAAACAAGGCCACAAATTGATACATATGATCTTTCGGTATAGCAACGAATTCAAGTCCAGATTGTCCTTGTAGGATGCAAAAGCGCATGTCTAATTTCCTCCATCTCTTTCTGCTGTCTATTTGCTTTTAAGTCTACTTCAATATTGTGAACCATTTCAAGTTTCCTGTTGGTTTTATTGCGGTCAAGGTTGGTGAAAGATATAATAAGCAGGGAACAATTTCTAATGAATACTAGGAGTGTCTAATTTGAATCCTTCAAATGACGAATATGTGTTTACGTCCCATTCAGCGCAACAGACGCAAGTATGGGCGGAGCGGTTAGCTGAGTGGCTCGTACCGGGAGATGTCATTACCTTAGAGGGTGATCTAGGTGCAGGGAAAACGACATTTACCCAAGGATTAGCTCAAGCTTTAGGCGTGAAGGGCGTGGTCAATAGTCCTACCTTTACCATCATAAAAGAATACCAGGGACGAATGCCCCTTTATCATATGGATGTCTATCGAATGGATGATGAGTTTGAAGAAATGGGCTTTGATGAGTACTTTTATGGAGAGGGTGTAACGGTAGTAGAGTGGGCTAGCCGGATCGACTCTTCTTTGCCTTCTGAATTGCTTTCTATTTATATTAAACGATTAGAGGGAGATTCAAGAGAGATTCAACTCATTCCGAAGGGCGCGCATTTTCGCAAGATCTGTGAGGAGTTGAAGAAATGAAGATACTCGGAATAGACACCTCAAATTTAGTTTTAAGTGTAGCTGTCATGGAAGAGGATAAGTTGTTAGGGGAATATACGACCAACCTAAAGAAGAATCATTCCATTCGACTTATGCCAGCCATTTCCTTGCTAATGGAAGAATTGGATGTAGACCCGACAGATCTCACGGGGATTGCGATTGCCCATGGTCCAGGTTCTTATACAGGTACGCGAATGGGAGTCACGACAGCGAAGTCCATGGCCTGGTCACTCGGTATTCCGCTTGTGGGGATCTCTAGTTTAGAAGCGGTAGCTGGGAATGCTCCTTATTTTCCAGGGCGAGTGTGTCCAATGTTTGATGCAAGGAGAGGCCAAGCTTATGCGAGCTTATTTGAGAACGGTGAACGCGTGATGAAAGATCAAATTCTTCTGGTCGAGCCATGGTCAGAGCAGTTGGCAAGTGAGGGCACACCTGTCTTATTTCTTGGAGATGATGTGGCTCTGCACCGTCAGATGATTGTGGATAAGATGGGGACACTAGCCGTGTTCGGACCGGCGGAATGGAATGTTCCGCGAGCCTCCTATATTGCAAGAATAGGCATGGAAGAAATAAAGGCGGGACGACATGTGGAAGTAGATACTTTTACCCCGCAGTATCTTCAGCTCGCTGAAGCCGAGTCGAAATGGTTAGCTTCACAAGGGAAGTAGGTGAGATTCGCTAGCCATGGAAAATTATCTCGTCCGTAGAATGACGCTCCATGATATCGACAAGGTTGAGGAGATTGAGAAGACGACGTTTACGATTCCTTGGTCGAGGCAATCGTTTGAAAATGAACTGTCTAACAATCAATTTTCTTATTATTTAGTTCTCGAGGTAGAAGGACAAGTAGCAGGATACGGGGGCATGTGGATCATAGGAGATGAAGCCCATGTCACCAACATCGCCATTGCATCTGAGTATCGAGGGAAGAAGTGGGGCGAAAAGCTGATGGTCGCCATGAAGCTTCATGCGATCTGTCAAGGGGCCAATGCCATGACATTGGAAGTAAGAGTATCAAATACCGTCGCGCAAGGCTTGTACAAGAAATTAGGATTCGATAAAACAGGGGTTCGTCCTAGATACTATTCCGATAATGGTGAGGATGCCCTAATTATGTGGGTGAACTTTGATCATGTTGAAGACAAATCAGTGGAAACAAAGAGTTCTTGAAAAATATGAACAGCAGCAAATTTCGGGCAAGCCATGTTATATCTTAGGCATTGAAACGAGCTGCGACGAAACATCAGCAGCTGTGATTCGGGACGGTGTAGAGATCTGTTCGAATGTCATCTCTTCGCAAGTGGAGATTCATAAGCGTTTTGGCGGGGTTGTTCCCGAGGTAGCCTCTCGTCAGCATGTGGAGGGCATCACGGTCATTCTCCAAGAAGCTCTGGATAAGGCAGAGATCACACTTGATGATGTATCTGCGATCGCTGTCACGTATGGTCCGGGGCTGGTAGGAGCCCTACTTGTTGGCGTTTCAGCGGCTAAGTCCATAGCTTATGCGAAGGGAATTCCGTTAATCGGTGTCCATCATATTGCTGGACATATCTATGCGAATCGTTTAGTCAAAGAGATGGAATTCCCGCTTATTTCTCTCGTCGTATCGGGTGGACATACGGAATTAGTGTATATGAAAGAGCATGGTTCCTATGAGATACTGGGACAGACGAGGGATGATGCAGCAGGGGAAGCTTATGATAAAGTCGCTCGTTCCTTATCCTTGCCTTATCCAGGAGGTCCTCATATTGATCGGTTAGCTCATGAGGGGAAAGCTTCTATTCCTTTCCCTAGATCTTGGTTAGAACCGGGTTCTTATGATTTTAGCTTCAGCGGTTTGAAGTCAGCTGTGTTGAATACGTTGCATAATGCGGCTCAGCGGGGTGAAGAGTTATCCCCAGCCGATGTAGCTGCGAGTTTTCAGGCTTCCGTCATTGAAGTGTTGGTAGAGAAAACTTTCCGTGCTGTGGAACAATACGGAGTTAAGCAGGTCCTGTTAGCCGGCGGAGTAGCCGCGAATAGAGGGCTACGTACAGAGCTCACAAACCGAAGTGAAAAGGAAGGAATTGATTTGGTCATTCCTCCGTTGTCTCTCTGTACGGATAATGCGGCCATGATCGCTGCTGCTGGTTATATTCAATATCTAAGGGGAGACTTTGCGGAATTGGATTTGAATGCGATTCCTGGTTTACCTTTGAGTTAAAAGGGCAACTATGTAAATAGTTGTCTTTTTTCTTTTTAACTATCGTTTCTTCCGCACGCACGTTCCCGTGGACAAGTTATTTATAAAAATCTGTGGATAATGTGAGTAAGTCTGTGAGTAAGTGATATTGCTGGGTTTGTAACTAATTTAGCACGTTAATAAAAATAAGAACGTATTTTGTCGAAAATGTGGATAATCAAGTAGAAACGCGCGATTACAGCTACGAAGGCTGTGTATAACTATGTGGGTATTGTGGAAAAGAGGGTAATTTGTGATGATTCGGAATATTTTATCCACAATTTTGGTTTTTTTCTGTTTGTTCTTGTCAGGCTCCGTCATGGCTTCTCAACAGCAGCCGACAAATCGAGTTTTTGTCGTCCTGATTAATCATTTTTCCCTAGAAGACGTCAAACAAATGGAGTCGATGGAAAAAGGGCAATGGTTGCATGAGGGTGTTGTTGGGGCGATGAATCTGAGAACGGCAGCTGAAATCAGTGATTGGAACAATCTGATCACAATGAGCAGTGGAACACGTGCGGTAGGGCAAGCTAAGGCAGCGGAAGCGTATATGGGGAACGAGTTGGTGGGTCAAACTTTCGCTAAACATCTTTATCAACAGCTTGTGGGTGTCGAAGGAAATGATAGGTCGATTTATCTTCCGAGTTTTCACCAGCTTGTGGATAACAACAGAAATCAACCGTACACGATTCGTCCTGGGCTGTTGGGTGACCAACTTCAGCAGCAAGGCCTACATACCTATGTGATAGGGAACTCGGATAAAGGAGAAGATGTCGCGAGATTTGCCCCAGCTCTTGTGATGAATAGCAGAGGTGCTGTGGACGCAGGGGATATCTCGGATCGTGTGAACCGAATGGATCCACAGAAAGTTTATGGCATGACTACGGATTATAGTTATATTCTAGAGCAGCTGGAGACTCATGATGAGGCATCGCTCCTTGTGATAGAACTTGGGGATCTCTATCGTCTGTATTCCATGAAGAATGCCATGAATGGCGACCACTTCGCTAAGATGAAAGATCAAATCCTAGCAGAAATGAATGCTTTTATAGGAAGTCTGGTAGAGAGGAGAACAGAGGACGATATGATTCTCGTTCTTTCTCCAATGGTCCATTCGGATGCACAAGCCATAAAGTCCATGATGTCTCCTTTTGTTCACATCGGTCCTCATCGAGGGGAAGGCATTCTCTATACCGCAACAACACGACAAGCAGGAGTAGTAGCGAATGTGGATGTTGCACCGACGATTTTACAGTGGTTGGGAATCCCTATTCCAGGAGAGATAACCGGGAGGACGATCTCAGTTGTCCAAGGAAATCAGTCGTTTTGGAAGGATTGGGAGGAGATTAAACATATCTATTCCACACGTTCGAAGGTATTGTATGGGTATGTCACCTTTCAAGTTGCCGTTTTACTGGTCGCTGCAGCCTTTTGGTTCTTGGCTAAACCGTCTCACCCCTTGTATCGTACTATAAATGGGATCCTTCGTTTTCTGTTGCTTGTGATTACTTTGTCACCGTTTCTGTTTCTTATTCTCCCGTCGTTTCCTATGATCCAACAAGCTAACTTGACGATTATCTTCTTGCTGGTTCTGGGAACTGCTTTATCTGCGGCAGTGATTCGTTTACCTTTTCCATGGTTGTTTTTAGTGATTAGTTTGTTAAACTGGATTCCCATCTTACTTGACGGAATAGGGTGGCAATCTTCCTTGATGAAGCGTTCCTATCTCGGCTATGATCCGATTATAGGGGCAAGGTACTATGGAATCGGCAATGAATATATGGGAGTCGTAATCGGCAGTTCTATTCTTAGTTTGGCGATGCTTCTGGAAATTACTAAAAAACACATGGCTATCGTTAAAGGAGTCGCCATGGGAGTATTCGGACTCTATCTCATTTTCTTCTCCTTGCCGGGATGGGGAACGAATGCAGGAGGAGCCCTAACGGCTGTTGCGGCTTATAGCACCTCGTTTATTCGATTGTTTGATATCCGGTTGAATGGAAGGTATATCTTCTGGGGGATGTTATCGCTCGTTGTTGCGCTATCAAGTCTGTTTCTCATTAACATGATGGCGGCGGATCAAGTTCAGTCTCATATCGGGAGAGCCATGGAAAAGCTAGCGCAGGGGAACTGGGCAGAGATTGGGCAGATTATCGAGCGTAAATTATCCATGAACTGGAAGCTGATTGGAGTATCGTCCTGGAGTAAGGTGTTTATTACTTCTTTGCTGGTGTTAGGGTTGCTATGTTATAGACCAGCAGGAATGATCAGACGTCTATCAGAGAAGTACCCCTATGCTGTAAGAGGATTCTTCGGGATCATCGTTGGAGCTTTTACCGCTTTGGCCGTAAACGATTCTGGTATTGTGGCAGCGGCAACAACCATCATCTATATGGTGGTGCCTTTACTATTCCTGGGATTGAAGGAAAAGATGGAGGAGGCGTAGATCGCAGGGTGGGGTGGTAGTAGGCTACTTTAGGCAGAAAAAATAACCGGAGTAATTCCGGTTATTTTTAGTTTGAAGGGCTTTGAGGGGGAAATAGCGGAACCAATTCCGCTTATTCGCCTCAAAACCAATCAAAGGTAGGGTTTGGTGGCGACTAACGGAAAATATTCCGCTTATTATGGCCATTTTTGAACCGATCGGTCAAATAGCGGAAGAACCTCCGCTTATTTGCACGACCCTGTGCCGGCCTGCCTCCCGCCACTAGCCGAAGCCGAAAGAAAAATAACCGGAGAATTTCCGGTTATTTTTAGTTTGATGGAATTTGAGGGGGAAATAGCGGAACGAATTCCGCCTATTCGCCTCAAACACAGTCAAAAGTGGGGTTTGGTGGCGACTAACGGAAAATATTCCGCTTATTCTAGCCATTTTTGAACCGATCAACGAAATAGCGGAAAAACCTCCACTTAATTGCCTGTGGGTATCACCATCCGGATCCTCTGCCGAACCATCATCCCTATTCCTGTAACGACTCCCACTCTTCCATCAAGGATTCTAAGCTCTGGTTTTTCGCTTCAAGCTCTTGGTTGATCTGGTGAGCTTTCACCGGATCGGCGAAGGTTTCGGGTTGACAGAGAAGGTCTTGAAAGTGAGCAATCTCTACTTCAAGCGCTTCAATTTTCTTCTCGATTTCCTCGATCTTGCGCTGGCGTTGCCGTTCTTTCTTTTGTTGTTCCTTATCTTGGAAGAAGGATTCTTTGTCGGAGTTTCTCCGACCTTTATCTTCTGTGGTGTCAGCAGCAGTAGGCTGAGCTGCCTTCCCGAGCTCTTCCATTTCCGTTTTCTTCTCAAGATAATATTCGTAATTCCCTAAGTAGCTCACGGCTCCGTGGGGCGCAAGCTCAATCACTCGACTCGCCATTTTATTTAAGAAATAACGGTCATGAGACACGAATAAAATAGTACCAGGGTAGTCCTCTAAGGCATTCTCTAGCACTTCTTTACTGTAAATGTCTAAGTGGTTGGTTGGCTCATCGAGAATGAGAAAGTTAGAGTTCTGAAGCATGAGCTTAGCTAGGCTGACTCTTGCTTTTTCTCCGCCGCTTAAGGAAGATATTTTCTTCAGCACATCATCGCCACTGAATAAAAAGTTGCCTAGCACCGTACGAATATCCTTCTCAAGCATCTGAGGGTAATCATCCCAGAGCTCATGTAGAACGGTTTTGTCAAGATTCAGTTCTTTTTGCTCCTGGTCATAGTATCCTATAGATACATTAGAGCCAAGAGAGATAGAACCAGCTAAAGGCTGCAATTCACCGACTACGGTCTTTAAAAGAGTAGATTTTCCTATCCCATTCGGGCCGAGTAAAGCGATACGCTCTCCCCGGTCTAACTGGAAGGTGAGCCCAGAGCTGAGCTTTTTGTCCTTATAGCCTACAGATAAATCTTTGATTTTTAACACTTCGTTTCCACTTACCCGGTCGATATCAAAGGAAAAGGAGACTCGCTTGTCCGCCGTGATCGGACGGTTCACTCTATCAATCTTATCGAGCATTTTTCTCCTGCTTTGGGCTCTCTTGGTTGTTGAGGCTCGGGCAATGTTGCGGGCAATGAAGTCTTCAAGGCGATTAATCTCGGATTGTTGCTTCTCAAACATCGCTAATTGCCGCTCGATATCTTCTGCTTTTAGATCAAGATACTTGGAGTAATTCCCAACAAATCTTCTACATTCCGTCCGCTCAATCTCATAGATCACCGTAACCAGGGCATCTAGGAAGTAGCGGTCATGGGATACTACGAGAACGGCACCCGTGTAGTTGTGCAGATACCTTTCCAACCAAGTTAAAGTTTCGATATCTAAGTAGTTGGTCGGCTCGTCCAATACGAGAATGTCTGGAGTTGTTAAAAGCAATTTGCACAAGGCTAACCGAGTCTTCTGACCACCGCTGAGAGAGGAGATCAAGGTCTGGTAGTCTTCTTCGTAGAATCTTAAACCATGAAGAATGCTTCGGATATTCGCCTCATATTGGTAGCCGCCAAGCTCCTTAAAGCGCTCGGAGAGAGAAGAGTATTGGCTTAAGAGTTGTTCATAATCTTTCTCTGGCATCGGATCGCCCATCTTGCTTTCGAGAGCACGAAGGTCGTTTTCCATATTACGCAAAGAAGAGAAGACAGAAATCATCTCGTCCCATATGGTTTTGACGGATTCTAGTCCACTGTCTTGAGCGAGGTATCCTAGTTGAACATCTTTACCTTTACGAATATCTCCGGTATCTGGAAGGAATTGCCCAGTAATAATCTTTAGAAGTGTAGATTTTCCTGCTCCATTAACTCCGACAAGTCCAATTCTCTCGCCGGTTTGAATCTGCAGGTTTATTCCGCTGAGTATGGGTTCTGCAGCAAACGATTTGGAAATGTCAACTGCTTGTAATAAAATCATGGATGTCACCTCGTATTAATATACATTCTTTAGTTTACCACATTCCTTATGCGAAAGGTGACGGGGAAGGGAGGAAGATGAACATAGTGAGCAAAAAATGGTTAAGAAAGCAAATACTATCCAAGAGAAGTCAGATAGAGAGCAGTATAAGAAAGAAAAAGTCTGAGCAAATTGTTCGTCAAATATTAGATAACCAAAGCTATAAAGAAGCAAAAACTTTGTTTTCCTTTGTCCCTTTTGGGGATGAAGTGGATATTCGTGAGCTGTTATCGACGGCCTTGCAAGAGGGAAAAGAAGTCGTTATTCCGAAGACGTTTGTAGAAAAAAAAGAAATGGTTCCTTACCTGTTTAGGGGATGGGAAACCTTAGTTCCGGGAATCTATGGCATCTTAGAGCCTGACCCCGAAATATCACCGACAGCGAATCTAGAGAAAATAGATCTTATTATTATGCCAGGTGTAGCTTTTGACCATAATGGTGGAAGACTTGGGTATGGAGGGGGCTACTATGATCGTTTTTTGTCAAAGCTTCCTAAACTGCCAAGGATGATCGCACCTTGTTTTGTAGAACAAATCGTAGAATCCATTCCAATGGATGACCATGACTTCCGGATGGAAACCATTGTTACGGACGAGGGATGGATTGACTGTATAAATTCGTTTTAATTACGTTGTGAAATCATGTACAATATAGATGGACTCTTGTTACTGAACTGAGACTTATTTATCTTTCAACTAGGAGGATTTTCATGTCTGTATATAAAATTGGTGTTGTCACAGCGAGCAATTCGATTTATCGAGGAGAAAGAGAAAACGATAGCGTAGAAAAGCTAATTGAGTTGCTAAAGAAGCACTTAGATAGTGAGATACATATTCATCGCACTGTTCCCGATAGCATCGAGATGCTGAAGGAGACTATGATTGAGCTAACGGATAGAGAAAGAGTGGATTTACTTTTAACCGTTGGTGGAACGGGACTTAGTCCGGAGGATGTGACTCCTGAAGCTACAGAAGGGGTTATCGATCGCCATGTTCCAGGACTAGCGGAAGAGATGAGAAGGGCATCTCTTGCGAATTCTCGTCGTGCGATGCTCACTCGTGCGATTTCAGGTACACGAGGCAACACCCTAATTGTGAACTTTCCTGGCAACCCTAAGGGAGTGGAAGAGTGTTTTACAGCTATATGCGACCAGATTCCACATGCGATTAATATCATTCATGGGAATGTGGGGGTTGGATCTATTACAAGGGAGGAAAAGTGGTGAAATCTTCGTACTTGATAGAAGTGCCAGTTGAACAAGCTGTGGGAATGAGACTCGGTCATGACTTGACTCGTATTCTCCCAGGTGAGTTTAAAGGAAGAGCATTTAAGGCGGGGCATGAAATCACACCAGAAGATATACCTCTATTGTTAGACATCGGAAAAAGACATATTTATATCATGGACATACCTGTTGGCTACCTTCATGAGAATGAGGGAGCGGAAAGAATGGCGAAGGCACTAGCGGGGGGCGAAATCCTCTTAACAGAGCCAGTCGAAGGAAAAGTGACACTTAAATCCAAGATACATGGTTTGCTCAAGGTTCGAGCAGATATTGTTCACCAGGTCAATGAACTAGAAGGAATCTCTTTATCTACCTTAGTAGATAATCAAGTGGTCCAACCGGGTCAATCCTTGGCTGGTGTTCGGCCCATCCCATTGATTATTGAGGAAGGCAAGATTCTGGCAGTTGAACGATTAGCAGAACAATCTGCTCTCTCCGTGAAGCCCTTTAAGCCTATGAGGGTGGGGGTCGTAACAACGGGAAGTGAGGTTTATACCGGAAGAATTCAGGACAAGTTTGGTCCTGTCATCCGGGCGAAGCTTAAGGCTTTCGGCTCTGAAGTAATAGAGCAAAGACTTGCGAATGATGATGCCGAGCAGATTCAGAATGAGATAAGGTACTTTATCGATAAAAAGGTTGACTTGATCCTCGTGACTGGAGGAATGTCGGTGGATCCTGACGATCGTACACCTGGCGCAATCAAAGGGGTAGGAGCTGAAGTGGTCCGCTACGGAACCCCTATGCTTCCAGGCTCTATGCTGCTGATGGCCTATTACGGGGATATTCCGATCATGGGACTACCAGGATGCGTAATGCATGATCCGCATACTTCCTTTGATGTGTTCTTGCCTAGAATTCTTGCGGGAGAGAAGATCACAGCCAAAGATATTACCTCCATGGGCTACGGAGGATTTCATTCGTGTTAGTAAATTGACGATGAGGAGGTGAGCTCATGGAACAAGCTATACCTAAAGTAACAGCGAAGAGACTTCCCATATATTTTCGATATCTTCACGGGCTTTCCTCATTGGGTATTACTAGGGTTTCTTCAGCAGAGCTCAGCCGGTCGCTGAATATTGATCCAGCAACAATACGTCGAGATCTTTCCTATTTAGGAGCGTTAGGGAGAAAAGGTTATGGGTATGATGTAGAGTATTTAATTCAATTTCTAAGAGAGTTCTTGAAGCAGGATGAAACAACCCATGTTATCCTCGTGGGAGTGGGAAATTTAGGTACCGCTCTCCTTCAGTATGACTTCTTAAAAAATAACGCGATGATAGTTGCCGCGTTTGATAATGATCCATCGAAGGTTGGACAAAAGATAAATGGAATCCCGATTTATCCTTTGAATGATTTTGTAAGTGTAGTGGAAGAGGAGGATGCATTAGTTGCTATCCTTACCGTGCCGGTACATGCAGCGCAAGATGTTACGGATCAACTTGTGAAATCTGGAATTAAGGGAATCCTAAATTTTACCCCGACTAGATTGCAAGTACCCGAGGATATAAAAATTCATTATATCGATCTTAGCGTTGAGTTGCAGTCGCTTGTCTACTTTTTGAAAAAAAATGAACCGGTGGTCGTAGAAGAAAATGAATGATAAAGAAATGTCAATGGTGGATCACCTATCTGAGCTAAGAAAAAGGCTTATTTGGGTTATTTCCTTTTTTATCTTGTTTATGATCATAGGTTTTGTCGTAGCACCAACCCTTGTAGAACATTTAAAGAATGATCCAGCTGCGTCTAACATTTCGTGGCATGTATTTGGGTTCTCGGATGCTCTGCGGATCTATATGCAAGTGGCCTTTATCATTGCTGTTATACTGACGTTGCCTGTTATTTTATTTCATGTGTGGCGATTTATGTCTCCAGGACTTACCCAAGTGGAGCAGAGGGCCTTGCTGATTTATATTCCTTTTGCCATTATCTTACTGCTGTTGGGCTTAAGCTTCGGCTATTATATCTTACTTCCTATGATTATTGGGTTTATGTCCAACTTCACGTTTGCTTTGGGGGCAGAAGAAACCTACGGGCTAACGCAATATTTCCAGTTCATGTTTAACTTAATTCTTCCTGTCAGCTTGCTTTTTGAACTCCCAGTCGTCATTTTGTTTTTGACCACGATTCGGGTGGTCAACCCGATGATTCTTAAGAAGTTCCGCAAGTATTCTATATTGATCTTTGTCACCATCGCAGCTTTAGTTACCCCACCAGACTTTATATCCAATATTCTTGTCTCCATCCCGCTCATTGCGCTTTATGAGATTAGTATCTGGCTATCCGGATTCGTCTATCGCAAACAGAAGGAAAGAGACAAGGAATGGGAAGAAGAATTTGCGATTATTAAAACAGACGATTAAGAGGAGAGTGATCTCCTCTTTTTTGTGATGGATTGGGTTGCGTCCCTTCAGGATTCACTAAAATCGATAAAATACTCTCCACATATGACCCTTGGTATGCTTAGCCTCACCTTGGGACAAAATGGAAAGGGTAAATCTGTAGTTCATACATATATTTACAAATTTTTAATAAAAAAAGTGATTTAGGGGCTTGCAAAGTTGGGGAAAAATGACTATTATAATAAATGTGTTAGCACTCAAGTTGAATGAGTGCTAATAAAACGCAAATGTCCTTAAGGAGGGTGTTTCACAGTGTTAAGACCATTAGGTGATCGCGTGGTTATCGAAGCAATTGCTAAGGAAGAGACAACAGCAAGTGGGATCGTTCTACCAGACACAGCAAAGGAAAAGCCTCAAGAGGGCCGCGTTGTAGCTGTAGGTTCTGGACGTATTGAGAACGGAGAGCGCGTTGCCCTTGAAGTGAAAGAAGGCGACAAAGTTATCTTCTCTAAGTACGCTGGTACTGAAGTGAAATTCGGTGACAAAGAATTGTTGATCATGCGTGAAAGCGACATTCTTGCTATCTTACAATAATTGAGTTCATTGGGACTATAAGGTCCAACTGGACTCGTCCCTTCGTAAATAAATCTCGGGTTTACATATATGAATTAGAAGGAGGCATCTTTAAATGGCAAAGGATATTAGATTTAGTGAAGAAGCTCGCCGCGCTATGCTTCGTGGTGTGGATACTCTAGCTAATGCGGTTAAAGTAACTCTAGGACCAAAAGGCCGTAACGTAGTTCTTGAGAAGAAGTTTGGATCTCCTCTTATCACAAACGATGGTGTTACCATTGCAAAGGAAATCGAACTAGAAGATGCATTCGAAAACATGGGTGCTCAATTAGTTAAAGAAGTAGCTACGAAGACAAACGACGTAGCGGGTGACGGTACAACAACGGCAACGGTATTGGCTCAAGCTATGATCCGTGAAGGTTTGAAAAACGTTACTTCCGGAGCTAACCCAATGGTTATCCGCAAGGGTATCGAAAAGGCTGTTCGTGCAGCGGTTGAAGAGATTAAGAATATCTCTAAAACTGTTGAAACGAAAGAATCCATTGCACAAGTTGCTGCGATCTCTGCTGCTGATGACGAAATCGGTACGTTGATTGCAGAAGCTATGGAAAAGGTAGGTAAGGAAGGCGTTATCACAGTAGAAGAGTCCAAAGGATTCAATACTGAACTAGATGTGGTTGAAGGTATGCAATTTGACCGCGGATACGTATCTCCTTACATGATCACTGACACTGACAAGATGGAAGCTGTTCTTGAGAATCCTTACATCTTGATCACAGATAAGAAGATCTCTAGCATTCAAGAAATTTTACCAGTACTAGAGAAAGTTGTACAACAAGGCAAGCCGTTGTTGATCATCTCTGAAGATCTAGAAGGGGAAGCTCTTGCAACTCTAGTAGTGAATAAGCTTCGTGGAACTTTCACTGCTGTAGCAGTTAAGGCTCCTGGATTTGGAGATCGTCGTAAGGCTATGCTTGAAGATATCGCGGTATTAACTGGCGGTCAAGTAATCACAGAAGATCTTGGTTTAGACCTTAAGGCTGCAACGATCCAACATCTTGGTACTGCAGGACGTGTAGTTGTTTCTAAAGAAAACACTACAATCGTTGAAGGTGCTGGAGATAAAGCTAACATCGAAGCTCGCGTGAAGCAAATCCGTGCACAAGTAGAAACGACTACTTCTGATTTCGATAAAGAAAAGCTTCAAGAGCGCTTGGCTAAATTAGCTGGCGGTGTAGCGGTTATTAAAGTTGGTGCTGCTACTGAAACTGAGCTTAAAGAGAAGAAGCTTCGCATTGAAGATGCTCTTAACGCAACTCGTGCTGCTGTTGAAGAAGGTATCGTATCCGGTGGTGGTACTGCCTTGATCAACGTGGTTAAAGCTGTAGAAGCTGTTCAAGTAGAAGGAGACGAAGCAACTGGTGCTCGCATCGTACTTCGTGCACTTGAAGAACCAGTTCGTATTATCGCTAGCAATGCTGGTTTGGAAGGTTCCGTTATCGTTGAGCGCTTAAAGAATGAGCCAGTTGGAACTGGAATCAATGCAGCAACAGGTGAGTGGGTAAACATGATCGATGCGGGTATCGTTGACCCTGCTAAGGTTACTCGTTCCGCTCTTCAAAATGCAGCATCCGTTGCAGCTATGTTCTTAACAACTGAAGCTGTAATCGCCGACAAGCCTGAAGAAAAAGGTGCTGGAATGCCTGATATGGGCGGCATGGGCGGAATGGGTGGCATGGGCGGCATGATGTAATGCCCTGAACCCCTGAATTAATAAGGGTTTAGACCTAACGATAAAAAAGTAGAGGTTCTCCACGAGTTGAGTAAACTTGTGAAGGGCCTCTTTTTTCATTGTCTATGTAATACTGGAGGCACATGAATCCGTACTCTTACCACATTATGTAGGCAGTTGTTATTTGTTAATGTAGGGTGGGATACTGATCCATTCGCGCTTTTGAAGTAGTTGCTTCATTGTTAACGCCCAGGTTAATTTCATCACTTGGAATCTGGCAAACATAGCTCCTACATCTGCTCGTGTTGACTCAATAATTCCTCTGGTAGCGATTTGAATTCCCATGAGTTCATTCCAATTGATACTGTTGGCAATCTCAACATCAGTAAGTTTAACTCCCTCAGGAATATCTTTAAAGTCTCCCACGGTTGGTTTCTCCGGAGTTGTTTGTGGGAGGGATACAGCCTCGTTACGAAGGAATTCTGTTAGTTCTCTGAGAATGGGATCATGAACATTTCTCATTAAATCCTCAAGCACCTTTTTTAATTCCTCATCCTGAGTTGTATTAAACCCGACTTCAGTGGCTCGTTTGGATTGAACTACGCCAGAATAATAGTACCAAAGATTAAATGCTTCGCCGATATGTAGTGGAGGCTTTTCTCCGTCCATATAAGGAGCAAATGCAGATTTAATAACGTCTAGCATATACATTTGGTAGCACCCCCAAGGTTTGTATTTATAATTTGAGTCTCTTTAATATTTCCATTCATAAACAAACAATACCGTCCAAGATTTCGATGTGGTTGACATGAATAAGGGTGTCTTTGGGACACCCTCATTTCTTTAATTTCGAGTTGTTTAATTAGTCTTTCGTAATAAAGAAAAACTGGGCTTGCCTAGTAACGAGGGTAGGGTTGAATACCACAGTAATTCCTCTGTTTGGTGTTTGCGAATAGCTGCTCGTTTCATGGGCATCAAGAGATTGGTTAGCAGAGACCCAGAATCCATTACTAATAATGCTTCGGCTTCCTGCGTTGAAAGTAAAAGCAAAGAAGGTTCTTGGTCCAATGGTAGTGTTAAATACCCAGCGAGTAAAGCCGTTTCCAAGTGCCTGCCTTACACGTGCGTCTTTTGCTGTGACGACCACTCGTTTACGAGAGATACGTGTTTTTTTCTTGCTCATAAGCTCATCTCCTTTCTTTTTTATAGTTATATTAGATGCAAGAAGCAATCGATTTGATTGGGTAGATAGAGTAGACAATCATATATTTTTCAATAGAATCAAATCTTCATATTATGTTTACGCTTCCCTCTATCTCAAACTAGCAATGCATTGTAAAATAGAACATAATAGAATGACATATAAGACGAGAAGGGGAGAGGGAAATGGAAATGGATCAATCATCTTTAGCAACCGTCGATGCCCTTAATGATTTGTTAAAGATTGTTATCTTTCGCATTAATGATGAAGACTATGGAATTGATGTTACATTAGTCAATTCCATTGAAAGAATGACAAATGTAACACGTGTCCCGAATGTCAACGATTATATCATTGGTGTGATGAATCTCAGGGGGTCGGTCATCCCGACGATAGATCTTCGCAAGCGCTTTGGACTTCCGTCTGAACCTTACAATGAAGACACAAGAATCATTGTCCTTAGCCTAGAGGAGATTGAAGTTGGTATTGTAGTGGATAGCTGCAGTGATGTCACGGACATAAACCGAAGTGAAATTGAGCCCCCTCCAACCGTTGTTGGTGGAATTGAATCTACCTATATTCAAGGGGTTACGAAGATGGACCGCCGTCTCATTATCTTGTTGGACATGGAGAAGACGTTAAAAAGCTAGGAAAACGGGAATAAAAGATAGTGCCTAGAAATTGGTGCGCTCCTGATTTCGGAGCATCAAAACGGGCACTTTGAAGTACTGAAAATCGCCTGTCTGCAATTTGAGGGCTTCAATCTGACGCGTTGAAGTCCTGACCGAGAAACAGGTGGCTAATAATCCCCTGAATACAATTATTCTTGAGTAAGGGGGTGCCCTAAGAGTCGGTTTTCCGACCTTTTAGGGCACCCTCTTTCCTTTCACTTTGACAACCTTGATACGGCGGAGATCTTCCTTGCTAAGCGGTCGAACATAAGCGAAGTTGCGCTTGTAGTTCACTTTTTTGACCAATCCTCTTGCTGATGACGCAGGTATAGCTACTCGGGTGTTGAAGGCTTGCATAAACCAGTGAATTGGATAGCATACTGCTCTTGTTCCACCATTCCCAGTAAGTGAGGCATAGTTGACAGCTGTAGCGTAGTTGGTACTGGCATTCAGCCATACCGAGCCAGAATCTCCGGGCTGAGATATAGCAGTCCCCCTATCGCTGCGGATGATCGTTTGTCTTCTAAAGAGCGCCGAAAAACCGTAATTACCGTACGATACTCTCACATCCGTGTTAATGGATTCAACCACTCCCGTTACAAATCCAGTAGTCCGCCCCATCTTTTTGAAACGATCGCCTACCCTATAGCTTAGTTGATGACCTGGCACAACCCCGACACCGAGATAACGAGGGGAAAGTAAGCTGTTGCTAAACGGAATAGCTGTTGCAGCATCCACTAAATTTTCTCCTTGTCCCTCAGGGCGAATGCGTATGAACCGATCTAAGCGACCAATTTGGTTGTTTTGTATGGGAGCATCTGCAGGTCCAGGTTGGTAAGTAGGAGAGAAGGCAGTACTATTCGTTCGATTCAAAACATGATTGTTGCTTAAGATGTAGAGTTGTCGGGGATTTGGGGAATTGACTACAGTTAGTCCCGCGGTCCCCGTCAACCCGGTTGTTCCAATACTGACGCCTCCAGGAATAGGACGATATCTTCCGCGAGGATTCTGTGATGTGTTAGCATTAGCGACTGCAGGGCCTGTTTGGATGCTTCTGATCGGGACCTTCCATTGCTTCGTTTTCATCAGGTTCTCTATCGTCCTTCGTATGGCCTTGGTAGCTGCAGCCTTAGCCTTGTGCATATAAATAAGGACGGCTGCTCCTTTTCGAGGGTTCTTGGGATCTGCAAAGCCCACTCCTACACCAACTAATTCTTTCCTGTGAAGCAGCAGTTTCCTTGATATTAACTCCTTCATGACCGTGGCTTGATAGAAGGATGCCATGAAATCAATCGCTCCTTATCGTAAGATGTCATATTCAGGATTAATATATGGTGAACGAGCGGAGTCCGATTGGGTTATGACCTATAACAATAGATTAATCATGCAAATAAATCCCAAATATTTCTTGATAGCCCTTATAATAGAGTAAAAGTTCACGGAAGAAAGGGGCTTTCTTCAAAATGAATACAGGGTCAGATTCTCATAGGCAAGCCTTACTATTCAATAAGCGTCTTTTCCTGAGTCTGCCGATTTTCTCGTGGGCACTCTATGACCTTGCGAATACGATATTTTCCTCCAACGTAATCACGATTTTTTTCCCATTCTATTTACAGCAAGTCATTGGCGGCAGTGAGGTAATGAACCAGCTAGCTAGCACCTTTATTTCGTATGCCAACGCGATCGCTAGCTTTTTTATCGTTGTATTCTCTCCATTGTTAGGCGTCATGATTGACCGAACGGGAAGGAAGAAGCGGTATCTTATTCCTTTTACCTTGAGCTGTATTACCGCTACCCTTATGATGGGGCTGATTGCGATGTGGGACAGCCCGAAGACCGAAGGGGGCCTGCCAATCTCCATCGTTCTGGTTATTCTCTTATTTATGGTCGCTAAGTTTTTTTATAATACTTCACTTATCTTTTATGATGCTATGCTTCCTGATTTAGTTCAAGGGGAGAAGGAGACTCCTGTTGTATCGGGGTTCGGGGTCGCATTAGGATATGTTGGTACTTTAATTGGACTAGGTATTTATCCTTTTATTGGAGACCAATATCATTGGGCTTTTATTCCTTCTGCAGTGCTGTTCTTTGTTTTCTCTCTCCCGATGATGTTCTTGTATAAGGAAAAAGGGGCAGCTAGGCAGAATGAGAGGTCATTTCTTAGCGGCTACAAGGAAATCTTAGAAAGTCTACGCGAGATGAAAGCTTACCCGGCAGTTTGGCTGTTTATGATTGCGTACTTCTTTTTTAACGATGCGATTGCTACCGCAATTGCCATGATGGCTATCTATGCCAAGACCATTGCCGGATTTACGACAGGCCAGTTCATTTTGCTTTATTTGGTATCTACGGTAACTGCGATTGTAGGTTCTTTTGTTTTCGGTTATATTCATCGAGCTGTGGGGTCGAAAAAAGCAGTGGCATCCGTTGCTGTGATTCTCATGGTGGCTATTGCGCTAGCCAGTGGGGCTGTGAACCAGGTAATGTTTTGGATAGCAGGAAGTTTGTATGGTGTAGCCATGGGGGCGATGTGGGCGACTTCGAGGACGTTTATTATTGAATTAACACCAGAGGAGAAAAGAGGACAATTCTTCGGTCTATTCGCTTTCTCAGGAAAGGTCTCTTCCATTGTTGGACCCGTACTTTATGGCACAATCACCCTTGTACTCGCTGAAACCGGAAATTTAGCAAGCCGAATCGCTTTAGGGTCACTTATTATCTTGGTGGCTATAGGTATAATTGTCTTGATGAGAATCAAAACAAGTTAACCGGAGGAAACTCCTCCGGTTCATTTTCTTGGGCCTAGCTTCCAGCAAAAATATGGTTTCCAATCTGGGCCTTCTTAGGCAAGTTTGCCATCCAATTACTGCGGGATAATTTTGGGTTATAAAAGAAGAGGGCCCCGTTGGTTGGGTCGTTCCCCTTCATGGCTAGTTTAGCGGCTTCGATTGAATCTTGGTCAGGCTGATTATGAATCTTGCCATTGGCTACTGGCTGGAATTGATACTTCCCTTTTTTGTTCTTTTGATGAATGACTTTGTAGATACTCTTCGGAAACTCTTCATGCTTAACTCGGTTAAGAACAACGGCTCCAACAGCTACCTTCCCCAACATCTGCTCTCCCTTCGCTTCCGCGTGGATAATGCGCGCTAACCACTGGAGATCTTGGGGTGCTTGCGTACTAGCAGCGGGCTTACTTTGCTTCGGCGCAACTGCCTGGGGCTCTGGCTTCGGCTCTGGCAGAGGTTCAGGTTTTAGTTCCGGCTCCTGTAGAGTCATTTCTTGTTGTACTTCCTCCTGTGTCAAATCTGGCTCAGCAACAGGTTGCCGAATCATGCTATCTTTCATCTTCTTTGTAGATCCATCTTGGATATGGTGCTTAAGCTCACTTACATTCTGAATCTCGTCAGCCTGATCCCATTCCTTCGCTTCAGCCACCCAATGGTTGTTGTTAAAGGCTATAGATCCTACAAAGAAAACGACTATAGTTAACACAGTTAAATTGTTTTTCATATCTATTAAATCCTCACTATTCCTCCCGCTTTTAATACCAACTAACTAGCCAGGAATGAATGATCGGACAGGCCTAGTCCAATTGTGTTAAAACTGGAATTAATTCTAGCACACTTGAGAAGAGGATCAAGAATAAGATAATGGAAGAATAGGATGAAATTTATAATACGACAAATTCCCAATCTTTTTAGGTTTCTTCGACGTGCCAAATAAAGTAAAATAAAGGGATAAACTAGAGCGACATTGGGGGTGCCTCATGATACAAGTGGATCAGACACGAGTGCTAGATAGAGTTATAGAGAATGTAGAAAAAGTCATTGTAGGCAAACGCCATACGATAGAAAAAATGATGATTGCTTTATTGGCCCAAGGACATATTCTTTTTGAGGATGTACCAGGGGTAGGAAAGACGAGAATGGTGAAAGCTCTAGCGCGTTCCATTAACGGAACATTTAAAAGAATTCAATTCACTCCAGACCTCCTGCCGACGGATGTTATTGGGGTATCGATTTACAATCAAAAATCGATGGAATTTGAATTCAAGCAGGGACCCATCATGACCAATATTTTACTTGCTGATGAGATCAATCGGACTTCGCCGAAAACGCAATCCTCCTTGTTAGAAGCGATGGAAGAACGATCAGTTACGGTTGATGGGGTGACTTACACATTAGACAAGCCGTTTATTGTTATGGCCACCCAAAACCCGATTGAATACGAAGGGACCTATCCACTGCCAGAAGCCCAGATGGATCGTTTTATGATGAAGCTTCACCTTGGATACCCAGATAAAAAAGATGAGGTTGAAATTCTTTCCCGCACTGTGATTACTGAGAATGGAGATACACTCTCCACCGTATGTACCATTCAAGAAATCGTAGAGCTTCAGGGGCAAGTATCTCAAGTATATGTGAATGATGTGATCAAGGAATATATGGTGGAGATCTGTCAGAGAACGCGAACTCATAAGGATGTCCTGCTTGGCGTTAGTCCACGTGGTACGGTCGCCTTCTATAAAGCTACCCAAGCGAGAGCTTACCTCATGGAAAGGGATTTTGTGACTCCAGACGACGTGAAGGAGCTAGCCATTGAGGTATTGGCCCATAGAATGATTCTAAAAGGGGAAGCGCGTTTTGAGGGTGTGAAGGCCACAGACATTGTAAGTTCTATACTAGAGCAAATTCCAGTCCCTGTCGCTCGCGACAAAAAGTTGGGTGTCTAGGTGAATGGTCCATTAAGTCTTACCTTGTTGTCATTTTTTACGCTTCTCGCCTATCTATACAAGGGGTGGCATACTGGATTTGCTAGTACGTTCTTATATTATATTCTTCTGACTCTCATCCTTTATGAGAGCTTACTGTATTTTACCAGCTTTCTTAAGATGGAGGTCATGAGGGAGATAAGCTCAAAGAGACTTCAGGCGGGAGGTAAGCAATTCGTTACGATTAAAATGAAAAGGAAGCTTCCCTTTCCCTTGATTTGGTATGCCGCTCACGAGCGATGGCCGGAGAACATGCCTTTCGTTCCTAGTCAGATTGTATTCCCCTGGTTCAAGAAAGAGATCGACATTACGCTTGAGATTCCTCAGTTAGCTAGAGGAGTCTATGAACTCAAAGAGATTACGATAGTTTGTGGTGACCTTTTTGGGCTTATGAAATTAGACAAGACGATTGACAGGCTCGATCAATTTATTGTTTATCCTAGATATGATCTTCTAGGGACATGGAGTGTAAAAGATGGTCAACATAGTGGGCATGCTTCAATTGCGCGTCGTCATTCGGATGAACTGACTTCTGTGGTAGGCGTTCGGGAATATGCTTATGGAGATCGCCTTAGTCAGATCCATTGGAAAGCAACCGCCAAGAATCATACATTAAAAACTAAAGAATATGAATATCATGTTTCTAATCACTTTGCTGTATTTTTAGATACTCGACCGTCTGCCTATCCGGACAATGCTGCATTTGAGAAGGCGATCCGTTTAGTAGCTAGTTTGATCTACTTAGGAAAGAAGAGACAATTGAAATATTCATTGCTGCTAGAAGGGGCATTGGGAAGAGCTAGGATGTTAGAAGGAGCACAAGAACATGACTTTTTTAGGGTTCTAGAAGAGCTAGCAAGATTACGCCTAGATGGAGAAGGAAGTGTGGCCAGCCTCGTGGGTCAGACCTTGCCACAACTCCCGCGTGGGACACATCTAGTTATTGTGACAAGCCAAGTGGATCGTTCGTTAAGTGTATTGTTAACCGATTTGGCGCAAAAACGAACAACAGTAGAGTTGTTTTTGGCTAGTGAGAGCTCGGCAGATGATCAGCGGATGTGGATCCATAAGTTACAAGGAAGCGGGGTGATTCTACACCGTGAACTGGCTTAAAGGCATTATCGTTTTTTTCATCTTATGGGAGTGGTTGCGACCGCTGCCTCTCTTTATACAGTTCGAAGATTTTAGTGTATTTTTATGGCTGGTAGGGTGGTTTGCTCTTCTATCCATGGCCAAGCTTCCTTTTTTTGTGAGGGGATGTCTAGGGTGGATTGGCTCAGCTGTGTTTATGTATATCATGTACCAGCCTGAAACGCCGGATCAAGGGCGAACTTGGTTGGAATATCTCATGATTGAGTTTATTTACAACTATGAGAGAGTAGAATTAAGAGAATTTGCTTTGACAACGAGTTTTATTCGATCTTTGGTCTTTGTTCTTCTGTTGTGGGTGGTTGTACGGATTGTTTATCAAGCCGTCCTCAATCGTAATCAAGCCTTGTGGATTAGTATTTCCACTGCAGCTTTTCTTGTCTTGATGGACATTACGACTGTTTATGAGGTTAAAGAAGCCTTTATTCGAACGGTCCTTCTTTGTTTATCCCTTTTAGCGATTCAACAGCTTCGCATCGTGGAGAGATTAGGTGTGCAAGCGATAAGCGGAAGGTATAATCGCTTGCAGTGGATATTCGCATCCCTTGTTTTTGTCCTGACCGTGATGTCCATTGCGTATGCCGTCCCTAAGCCCAATGAGTCTACTGCTCTTAATGTGGGCTGGTTTGGCCATCAAGGGGGATCAGGGTATCAGAAGGTAGGCTATGAAAGCCGAGATCATCGGCTAGGAGGGCCGTTTATAGATGATGAGACCGTAGTTTTCTATGCCGAAACGCCAGAGAAGCACTATTGGCGCGGGGAGTCGAGAAATGTCTATACTGGTTCGGAATGGAAGGATGTAAGAGGGCAAACCTCCATATTGAAGATGGAGGGGGAGGTGGGCTTAGAACCTCTCGTGGACAATATGAAAATGGAAGATAAAGAAATTCTAACGAAAGTGCGGTATGTTGATCCCAGATACCGGATCATTTTTTATGGTGGGCAAATTCAAGAGATGAAATCTGTTTCACCACAGCCCATTTCTCTTTATACAACCGGGAACCATGAAATTAAAGCGCGTTATTCTAACGAAGAACAGAATATAGCAGATTATGAGGCTCTTATTGGTATTCCATTAATTAATGAAGAGAAATTAAGGGAATCTGACCTCGATTATCCTGAGGAAATACAAGACTATCTTCAGCTGCCCATGAATTTGCCTGCGAGAGTCACTCAATTGGCTGAAGAAATTACACGCGATCAGGCGGATCCTTATAGTAAGGCTTATGCCATCCAACAATATCTAAAGTACTCGGGTGGTTTTGTTTATGAGAAACTGAATGTCCCTTATCTTGGGGAAGGAGAAGATTTTGTAGATCAATTCTTGTTTGAGTCCAAAAGGGGATACTGTGATCACTTTTCATCCGCGATGGCAGTATTATTAAGAGCATCTGGAATTCCAGCCCGTTATGTGAAGGGATTCTCAACGGGAGACATGACACGCAAGGACGACAACGTATATGAAGTAACCATGAGAAATAAGAATGCGCACTCTTGGGTGGAAGTTTATTTCTCTGGCTATGGTTGGGTTCCTTTTGAACCGACTCCAGGCTTTGTCCATCCAACAAAACAGGATGTTCAAGCGATGGAGGAGAAGGAAGAGGATGTGCCGGCAAGTTCCATGATTCCTTTTTCCAATCAAGATATGACGGATCGATTGGCTGAGATGGAGGAAGACTTTGTAACGGGTGACTCCGCAAGCAAAAACGGTGTCAATTGGATTATACCTCTTCTGTTGGCTATACTGATCATCGGGGTTTTCATTTATAAGAAGCAATCGCAGCTGCGATTCTGGCTCCTCTACCATCGAGGAAAGCGAGTGGAAAACGCAGACGGAGTGGCCAAGCTCTATCTTTCTGTCATTTCCGCTCTTGGAAATACCTTTTCGCGGAGAGAAAAAAGTGAATCCCTTCAAGAGTTTGTTTCTCGAATCACCTTGAATACAGACACGAAAAATGAGCTGAGAGAGCTGACCAACTCCTACGAAAAACATATCTATGGAAATAATTCCTGGAAGGAACTAGAGATTAAAAAGAATAAATCTAAATTGCGAAAATTCCTACGTCATTTCCTTTCTTGATCATTTACCTATCGTTTGATAGAATAAACTCGTCAAAAGTCGAACGTTAATTCATTTCGGCAGGGTGAATGTCAGGGAAAGGCTTTCTTCTAAGAGCCAGATTCTTCCTGATTGAAGGAATCAGAGGAGTCTGGCTTTATGTTTTCCACTTATTTAGGGGAACCTATTCCTAACGTTAATCGCTATACCATCATAGGAGGATTTTGGATTATGGAAAGACCTAATGAGATCGTCATCGTATTGGATTTTGGCGGCCAATACAATCAGTTGATTGCCAGAAGAGTAAGAGACCTTGGTGTCTATAGTGAGCTTCTACCGTTCAATACTACCATTGAGAAAATTCAAGCATTAAATCCAAAAGGAATCATTTTTTCCGGTGGTCCAGCAAGCGTGTATGCCGAAAATTCCCCCCTTGTAGATGAGAAGATTTATGATCTAGGTATTCCAATCCTAGGTATTTGTTACGGGATGCAGATGATGACTCATCACTTGAAAGGAAAAGTGGAGAGAGCGAGCAAGAGAGAGTACGGGAAAGCAGCGATTAGCATTGCTAACGAAAGTCGTTTCTTCGGTGAGCTAAATAAAGAACAAAACGTATGGATGAGTCATGGCGACTTAGTCGTTGAAACTCCGGAAGGCTTCCGCATTGATGCGAGCAGTGAGCACTGCCCGATTGCGGCGATGAGCCATCCTGAGAAGAACTTTTATGCCGTTCAATTCCATCCAGAAGTTCGTCATTCCGAGTATGGGAATGAAATGATTTCTAACTTCTTATTTAATATTTGCGAGTGCGAAGGAAATTGGTCGATGGAGAATTTCATTGAGCAGATGATCGCAGAAATTAAAGAGACGGTTGGAGATAAACAAGTTTTATGTGCTTTGAGCGGAGGGGTAGACTCTTCTGTTGTCGCAGTTCTGATACATAAAGCGATCGGAGATCAACTAACATGTATGTTTATTGATCATGGATTGCTGCGCAAAGGTGAAGCCGAAAGCGTAATGGAAACATTTAGCGAGAAGTTCCACATGAAAGTCATTAAGATTGATGCGGAGGAGAGATTTCTCTCTAAGTTAGCAGGGGTTTCTGATCCAGAGAAGAAACGTAAAATTATTGGCAACGAGTTTATCTATGTGTTCGAGGAAGAATCCAGCAAGCTAGAAGGTATGGATTTCTTAGCGCAAGGAACGCTTTATACGGATATCGTAGAGAGTGGTACAGCTACAGCTCAAACGATTAAGTCTCACCATAATGTCGGTGGACTTCCGGAGGATATGAAATTAAAGCTAATCGAGCCATTGAAGACTTTATTTAAGGACGAGGTTCGTAAAGTTGGTGAGGAACTTGGTCTTCCAGCTGAGGTTGTTTGGAGACAGCCATTCCCAGGTCCAGGACTTGGCATTCGTGTAATTGGAGAAATTACGGAGGAAAAACTTACGATTGTTCGGGAATCGGATGCAATTTTGCGTGAGGAAATTAAAAAGGCTGGCCTTGATCGTGAGATCTGGCAGTACTTCACAGCCTTGCCTGATATGAAGAGTGTAGGGGTTATGGGAGACAGCCGTACCTATTCCTATACTGTCGGAATCCGTGCGGTTACATCTATTGATGGAATGACAGCAGATTGGGCGCGTATACCTTATGATATTTTGGAGAAAATATCAGTGCGGATTGTCAACGAAGTGGAGAATGTGAATCGTGTAGTTTATGACATTACTTCTAAGCCGCCAGCAACGATTGAGTGGGAGTAAGGCTCTAAAACCGAATATTAATTAAAAATTTATAAAGAAACATTCGTGATTATCGTTGACTTTTTTTAAGGCTATTGCTAAACTAATTTTCGGGTTTAGTAATAGTCTTTATATTTATAATCATTAGGGAGGAACTGCTGGTTATGGAAAAGCAAAAATCGGCGAACGTTCGGGAGTCTGGAATAGCAGGGTATTTTGAATTTGCGAAACATGGAACGAGTTTTCGCACCGAATTTATTGCGGGTTTAACGACCTTTTTGGCCATGGCTTATATTTTGGCTGTTAACCCGTTTATGTTGAGTGGGGCAGATCTTCCGCCTGACCTTCGTCATTTGTTCCCAGATAAGGATGCAGTTTTTGTAGCAACCGCTCTAGCGGCTGTGATTGGAACGTTAATCATGGGAGTTTATGCGAAGTATCCAATTGCTCTTGCCCCAGGGATGGGACTGAATGCTTTCTTTACTTTTACGGTCGTTCTTACCATGGGTATTCCTTGGCAGCAAGCTTTAGCAGGGGTATTTATATCTGGGGTTATCTTCTTGATCTTGACCTTCACAGGTGTTCGGGAAACGATAATTAATGCTATACCAGCAGGATTGAAATATGCAGCATCAGCAGGGATTGGGTTATTCATCGCTTTCATAGGATTTAAGAATGCCGGTATTATTGTAGCAGATCCAGCTACCTTCGTAGCTTTAGGTAACCTTCATTACAAGGAAGGGATGGAGCCGGCGCAGATGGCGCAGGTTCAGAGCACCCTATTAGCTGTTTTTGGTCTAGTTGTTACCGTTGTTTTGATGACAAGAAAGCTAACCGGATCTATCTTTTATGGAATGGTTATTACTGCAGTTGGAGGAATGATCGTAGGTATTATTCAGCCCCCTGCAGGGGTTGTAGCCCCAATTCCTAGCATTGCTCCTACGTTTGGAGCTATGTTCGGTCCGCTTACCGATCTATCGACCATGCTGTCAGCGCAGATGATTATTGTCATCTTCACCTTCTTGTTTGTAGATTTCTTCGATACAGCAGGAACGTTAGTGGGGGTTGCGAGTCAAGCGGGTTTTATGAAGGGGAATGAACTGCCTAGAGCGGGTAAAGCCCTAACAGCGGATTCCGTAGCGACGGTTGCCGGTGCGGTATTAGGAACCTCCACAACGACTTCTTATGTGGAATCCTCCGCAGGAGTAGCGGCAGGGGGAAGAACGGGGTTTGCTTCCGTTGTAACAGCTGCATTCTTTGCAATTGCGTTGTTTTTCTCTCCTTTACTTGCCGTGATTACTCCAGCTGTAACAGCACCAGCCCTTATTGTGGTTGGGATCCTCATGGCGTCAAACTTAAGTCGTATTGAATGGGATAAGATTGAAGAAGCGGCTCCGGCCTTCTTGACCATTATCTTAATGCCACTTACCTTTAGTATCGCGACAGGGATTGGACTTGGATTTATTCTTTATCCACTAACGAAACTGATCAAAGGTGAAGGAAAACAGGTCCATCCGATTATGTACTTCTTGTTCTTCGTATTCTTAATCTATTTTGGTTGGGTGCATTAATTTCATAAAAAAGTAGGGCATCTTAAATAGAGATGCCCTTTTCTTTTGTGTAATACGGGTAAAACACGAACATTAATTAAAAAATAACAACATAAAGTACGTTTATAAGGTTGTTTTTCTTCGGGAATTGTGGTTTACTAAAGATGAATTATTCGTGCGTAGGAGGATTTAAAAACATGAATATCCTTGTGGGTGTCATCATGGGCAGTACCTCAGACTGGGAGACAATGAAGGAAGCTTGTAACATGTTAGATGAACTCGGAGTGGGGTATGAGAAGAAAGTTGTTTCTGCTCACCGAACACCCGATTATATGTTTGAATATGCCACAACCGCTAAAGACAGAGGGATCGAAGTCATTATTGCGGGAGCGGGTGGAGCCGCTCATCTGCCGGGAATGGTGGCAGCGAAGACTGAATTGCCTGTTATAGGGGTACCTGTTAAATCCTCGAATTTGAACGGATTGGATTCTCTTCTTTCTATTGTTCAGATGCCAGGAGGCGTCCCTGTCGCAACAGTAGCCATAGGGAAGGCCGGAGCAATTAATGCTGGTTTACTTGCAGCTCAGATTCTAGGGATTAAGTATCCAGAGATTCAAGAACGCTTTGTACAGCGAAGAGAGAACATTCGAGAAAGTGTGATGGAGGGAGGGCAACTCCTGTGAAAATGATCAAACCTGGCTCTACCATTGGTGTCCTAGGAGGAGGTCAACTAGGCCGAATGATGGCCCTGGCAGGACGAAATATGGGGTATCGCTTCGTAACGTTGGATCCTACTCCAGATTCTCCTTGCGGTCAAGTAGCCGATAGACAAATAATTGCTTCCTTCTCTGATCTATCAGCGGCAGAAGAGTTCGCGAAATCATGCGATGTAGTTACGTATGAATTCGAGAATGTAGACGCCGAAGTAGCGGCTCAGTTAGAGAAGACTTCCTTTGTTCCACAAGGAAGCGAGTTGCTGAAGATTACACAGAACCGTATTCGCGAGAAGTCAACCCTTCACGCTTACGGCATTCCGGTCGCTCCTTTTGAAGTGATTGGAAGCGAGCAAGAGCTAAGCGATGCGGTTTCAAAGCTAGGTCTTCCTTGCGTCATGAAAACTGCCACAGGCGGTTATGATGGGAAAGGACAGTGGGTCATCCGGTCAATGGAAGAAGTTCCTGGGGCTTTTAGGGACTTGAATCGAACAGGGGCAGAGCTCATTGTCGAGGCGTTCATCCCATTTGAAAAAGAAATTTCCGTTATCGCTGCGAGAAGTACGAACGGGGAGACGAAGGCTTTCCCTGTCGCAGAAAACATTCATATAGAAAATATCCTTCATCAGAGTATTGTACCGGCTCGCGTCACAGCCGAGCAGGCCGCTAGGGCGGAAGAGATTGCCTTAAAGATAGCTGAGGCACTCGGTGTCGTTGGTCTAGTGGCGGTTGAGATGTTTCTGACGAAGGATGGACAGATTGTAGTTAATGAGTTAGCACCAAGACCTCACAATTCGGGGCATTATACAATGGAAGCTTGTATGACCTCACAGTTCGAGCAACATATTCGCGCTGTATGTGGATTGCCGTTAGGGGACGTCACCATGCTCTCTCCAGTGGTCATGGTTAATATATTAGGGGAGCATGTCGAACCTATATTAGAATCGATGGAGAAGCTTCCTGTTACATCGAAGCTGCACTTATATGGAAAAGCAGAAAGCAAGATGAAACGAAAGATGGGGCACTTAAATGTGTTGGCAAGTACAACGGAAGAGGCCTTAGAACAAATTGAAGCATTAGGAATCTGGAATAAAGCGGAGGTAACCATATGATATCAAGATATAGCAGACCTGAGATGACGGCGATCTGGACGGAACAGAATAAATTTCAAGCATGGTTGGAAGTAGAGATTCTTGCTTGTGAAGCGTGGGCAGAACTAGGTCACATTCCTAAAGCAGATGTTGAGACTATGCGTGAGAATGCAGGGTTTGACATCAACCGTATCTACGAGATAGAAGAAGAAACCCGTCATGACGTCGTAGCCTTCACTCGCGCGGTATCTGAAACGCTAGGTGAAGAGAAGAAATGGGTGCACTATGGATTAACTTCTACCGACGTTGTTGACACCGCTCTTTCTTATCTGCTTCGTCAAGCAAATGAAATCTTGAGAAAAGATATTGTGAACTTCATTGAGATTCTTACAGAGAAGGCAAAAGAGCACAAGAACACGGTTATGATGGGACGTACTCATGGGGTTCATGCAGAGCCTACGACCTTCGGATTGAAGCTAGCTCTATGGCGTGAAGAAATGAAGCGTAACCTAGAGCGCTTCGACCAAGCGACAGAGCGTGTGGCTTTCGGAAAGATTTCTGGTGCCGTAGGGACTTATGCGAACATCGATCCTTTTGTAGAACAATACGTTTGCGAGAAGTTAGGGCTTCAAGCAGCACCAATTTCGACTCAAACCCTTCAGCGTGACCGACATGCAGAATACATGGGAACGCTCGCCTTGATCGCAACCTCCATTGAGAAGTTTGCAACGGAAGTGCGTGGTTTGCAGAAGAGTGAAACGAGAGAAGTAGAAGAAGCATTTGGAAAAGGACAAAAGGGATCTTCTGCGATGCCTCATAAGCGCAACCCAATCGGCAGTGAAAATATGTCGGGCTTGGCTAGGGTGATCCGCGGCTATATGGTTTCCTCTTACGAGAACGTTCCATTATGGCATGAGAGAGACATCTCCCACTCTTCTGTGGAACGCGTGATTTTACCGGATGCAACAATTCTTTTGAACTACATGTTGAATCGCTTCGGAAACATCGTGAAGAACTTAACGGTGTTCCCAGAAAATATGAAGCGTAATATGGACCGTACGTTCGGATTGATATACTCCCAGCGTGTCATGCTGAAGTTAATTGATAAAGGCTTAAGTCGTGAAGAAGCTTATGACACGGTTCAACCAAAAACGATGCAAGCTTGGGAAGAGCAACGTTCCTTCCGTCAGATCCTAGAAGAGGATAGCAAGGTGACTACGCTACTGAACCAAGAAGAAATGGACGATTGCTTTAATTACAATTGGCATCTTAAGCATGTCGACACCATCTTTGAGCGTTTAGGCCTTTCATAATTACATCCACCTAATGGAGGGGAAACCGGCAATGGAAAAGTTAGATTTGTTGTACGAAGGTAAAGCGAAGAAAGTTTATAAAACCGATGAACCTGGGCTTTACTGGATCGAGTACAAAGACGATGCAACAGCCTTTAATGGTGAGAAGAAAGCACAGATTACGGGCAAAGGGATCTTAAATAATGAGATCAGTTCGATTTTTCTCAGCATGTTAAAAGAAAAGGGAATCGAAAATCACTTCGTAAAGAAAGTATCTCCAACTGAACAAATTGTACGCCAAGTCGAGATTATTCCAATAGAAGTTGTCGTTCGCAATATCGCCGCCGGTTCCCTTGCTAAGCGATTAGGGATGGAAGAAGGCACTACTCTTCGACATCCAATCGTAGAGTTCTATTATAAGGACGATGCTCTCGGGGATCCCTTCATTAATGATGCCCACGTATCTGTGCTGAATCTAGCGACAGAAGAAGAATGTGCTTTGCTTAAGAAGGTTGGATTAGAGGTAAATGAAGTTCTCAATGCTTATATGGCTGAACGTGGAATTATTCTAGTCGATTTTAAATTAGAGTTCGGAAAGACGAATGACGGACAAGTCATTCTCGCTGATGAGATCTCACCGGATACTTGCCGTTTCTGGGATGCAGAAACGAAAGAAAAACTAGACAAAGATCGATTTCGTCGTGATTTAGGCAGTGTGGAAGAAGCTTATCAAGAAATCTTAAGACGCTTAGGAGGACAAGCTCATGTTTAAAGCTACTGTATACGTAACATTAAGAGAAAGTGTACTCGACCCTCAAGGGAACGCCGTTCAAGGTTCTCTTCACTCTTTAGGATTTGATGAGGTTGGGGACGTTCGAATCGGGAAGTATATGGAGTTGGAAGTGAAGTTAAACGACAGAGCCGCTGCAGAAGAGCGCGTGAAGGAAATGTGCGAGAAGCTGCTTGCGAACACGGTCATTGAGGATTACCGTTTCGAGCTGCAGGAGGTCTAAATCATGAATTTCGCGGTGATTGTATTTCCAGGTTCCAACTGTGACATCGATATGTATAAAGGGGTCGAGGATACGCTTGGCCAACCGGTCGATTATGTATGGTTTACGGAAACAGATCTTTCAAAGTATGATGCGATCCTCATTCCAGGAGGGTTCTCTTATGGGGATTACTTGCGTCCTGGTGCAATGGCGAGCTTCGCTCCTGCGATGGAAGAAGTGAAAAAAGCAGCTGCAGCAGGAAAATTAGTCCTTGGTGTCTGCAATGGTTTTCAAGTGTTAACAGAGGCTGGACTCCTTCCTGGAGCGCTTCGCCGTAATCAGAGCTTGAAGTTCCGTTGTGAAATGCTGGACTTGAAAGTAGAAAACAACAAAACGCCATTTACCCTGGATTATACCGAAGGAGAATGGATTAAGATTCCGATTGCTCATGGAGACGGAAACTACTATTGTGATGAGCAAACGTTAAAAGAGCTAGAAGAAAGCAACCGCATTATCTTCCGTTATGAAGGGCATAACCCGAATGGATCGATTGCAGAGATTGCTGGAATTATGAACGAGAACGGTAATGTTTTAGGTATGATGCCTCACCCTGAGCGTGCTGTGCATGAATGGCTAGGCTCTGAGGACGGTAAGCGCATGTTTACTTCAATTCTTAAGTACTGGAGGGAGAAGAACGGTGCAGCATAGAGAGCCTACCCCTGATCAGATTGCAGAACAACAAGTCTATCGTGAAATGGGTCTTACGGAAGAGGAATACAACAAGGTCGTAGAAATTTTAGGGCGTAAACCGAATTATACAGAGACGGGGATCTTCAGCGTAATGTGGTCTGAGCATTGCAGCTATAAAAATTCCAAGCCTGTTCTTCGGCGTTTCCCTACAAGTGGTCCACGAGTTCTTCAAGGTCCTGGAGAGGGAGCAGGAATCGTGGATATCGGGGATAATCAAGCGGTTGTATTTAAAATTGAGAGCCATAACCATCCATCAGCAATTGAACCTTATCAAGGGGCGGCTACGGGTGTGGGCGGAATTATCCGCGACGTTTTCTCAATGGGAGCACGTCCCATCGCCTTGCTCAATTCTTTGCGCTTCGGAGAGCTTGAAACCCCTCGTACCAAATACTTGTTTGAAAATGTAGTAGCAGGAATCGCTGGATACGGAAACTGTATCGGAATTCCGACCGTTGGCGGAGAAATCTATTTCGATCCTAGTTATGACGGAAACCCTTTAGTTAATGCGATGTGCGTTGGACTTATCAACCATGATCAAATTCAAAAAGGGGTAGCGAAAGGAATCGGCAACCCTGTTATCTATGTAGGAGCAGCTACGGGTAGAGACGGTATCCATGGAGCTACATTTGCTTCTGAAGAATTGAGTGAAGGTTCTGAAGCGAAGCGTCCGGCTGTTCAAGTAGGGGATCCATTCATGGAGAAGCTGCTGCTCGAAGCTACGCTAGAATTGATTGATTCAGGATTAGTAGTAGGGATTCAAGATATGGGTGCGGCAGGACTTACCAGCTCGAGCTCAGAGATGGCAAGTAAAGCAGGCAACGGAATTGAACTGAATCTTGACCTTGTTCCTCAGCGGGAAGTGGGCATGACGGCTTATGAAATGATGCTTTCCGAATCTCAAGAACGGATGCTCGTTGTAGCCAAACAAGGAACGGAAGAAGAAGTATATAAGATTTTTGAAAAGTGGGGTCTTCATGCTGTCGTGATCGGTCGCGTAACCGATGACAATCGTCTTCGTATCTTGCATCATGGAGAAGTATTTGCTGACATTCCTGTTGATAAATTAGCGGAGGATGCACCCGTTTATCATAAGCCATCTAAGGTGCCGGCTTACTATGAAGAGTTTGCCAACGTAGATGCTTCAGAGCTTGAAGAAACAACAGATTATAATGAAACTTTACTTCAATTATTATCCGCTCCAACCATTGCCAGCAAGGAATGGGTATATAGTCAGTATGATTATATGGTGCGTACCAATACAGCTGTTCATCCAGGTTCCGATGCTGCTGTTGTCGCGATCCGTGGAACTCGTAAAGCTTTAGCTATGACGACGGATTGTAATGGACGATATGTATTCCTTGATCCGTATCATGGTGGAGCCATTGCGGTGGCGGAAGCGGCGCGTAACGTCGTATGCTCTGGTGCGAAGCCTTTGGCCATTACCGATAACCTTAACTTTGGAAGCCCAGAGAAGCCAGAAATCTTCTGGCAGATCGAGAAGGCAGCCGATGGAATCAGTGAAGCTTGCCGTCAGTTAGATACTCCGGTCATCGGCGGAAACGTAAGCTTATACAATGAAACCAATGGCGTAGCCATTTATCCTACACCAACCATTGGGATGGTCGGTCTCATTGACGATATGGATCATATCACAACGCAATCCTTCAAGGCAGAAGGAGACATCATCTTACTTCTTGGGGAAACCAAAGCGGAAGTAGGCGGCTCGGAGTACCAGAAGCTACAATTACGCCGTATTGAGGGTCGTCCTCCTCAAATCGATCTTGAGGTGGAGAAGAAGCTTCAACAGCTTACATTAGAAGCCATTCGCAAGGGGCTAGTGAAGTCTGCTCATGACTTGGCTGAGGGTGGATTAGCTGTAGCTGTAGCGGAAAGTGCCATCTCCGGAAATATCGGAGCAGAAGTAGATCTATCGACAGATCTTCGTCCAGACCTTGCGTTGTTCAGTGAGACCCAATCTCGTATTCTTCTCACTGCAACAGCTGCAGATGCAGAGGAAATTCAAACTTTAGCCAACAGCTATGGTGTTCCTGTAGCGAAGTTAGGGAATGTATCCGGAGATCAATTAACGATTCGAGTCAATGGTCAAGCAATCATTCAACAACCACTATCCAAGGCAAAGACAGCCTGGAAGGATGCGATTCCATGTTTGATGACGTAATTTGGGATAAATTAAATGAAGAGTGTGGAGTGTTCGGGGTGTTCGGTCATCCCGATGCTCCCCAGCTCACTTATTATGGCATACATGCCCTTCAGCACCGTGGTCAGGAATCAGCAGGGATCTGTGCTTCTAATGGAGAGAAATTTTCCTATCACAGGGGAATGGGTCTGGTTACAGAGGCGTTTGGCAATAAAGAATTAGAAGAGATTAAAGGGCATATGGCCATTGGTCATGTTCGTTATACCACGGCTGGCGATAGCCGAATTGAAAATGCTCAACCTCTTATCTTTAAATATAGTCAAGGGAATCTTGCTTTGGCGCATAACGGGAACCTAGTTAACGCTAAGCAGGTCAAACATCAGTTGGAACGTCAAGGTTCCATCTTTCAAACAACAAGTGACACTGAAGTTATTGCCCACTTGATCGCCCGTTCTGGTTATGATCGAATTGAGGATGCCGTTCGTGAATCGCTTCGCATGATCAAGGGAGCTTATGCTCTTCTCATCATGACAGAAAACAAATTGATCGTAGCACTTGATCCGAATGGCTTGCGTCCTTTATCTTTGGGCAGAATCGGAGAAGGGTATGTGGTTTCCTCTGAAACCTGTGCTTTTGATGTGATAGGCGCTCAATACTGGCGTGAAGTAGAACCGGGTGAAATGCTCGTTATCGATGCGGAAGGTACACGTTCAGAGCGAATCTCTGGGAATACGCAACGTTCGATCTGTTCGTTTGAATATATTTATTTTGCTAGACCTGACAGCGATATTGACGGAATCAACGTTCATCAAGCGCGTAAGCAATTAGGAAGACAACTAGCGAAGGAAGCCTATATTGAAGCAGATGTGGTAACAGGGGTACCTGATTCTAGTATTTCTGCAGCAATCGGTTATGCAGAGGCCACTGGCATTCCTTATGAGCTTGGATTAATCAAAAATCGATATGTCGGTAGAACGTTTATTCAACCAAGCCAAGAGCTTCGTGCTCAAGGGGTAAGAATGAAGCTGAGTGCTGTACGTAAGGTCGTTGAAGGGAAAAGAGTTGTCATGATTGATGACTCGATTGTAAGAGGGACAACAAGCGGGCGAATCGTACGTATGCTCCGTGAAGCAGGGGCAACCGAGGTTCACGTTCGAATTAGTTCCCCTCCTGTTATGAATCCTTGCTTCTATGGGATTGATACTTCTACAAGAGAAGAGTTAATTGCTGCTAAGAAAACAATCGAACAAATGCGTGAATTTATAGGCGCAGATAGCCTGTCTTTCCTTTCTGTAGCGGGACTTATGGAAGGGGTAGGCCGAAACTCGGAAGAACTCAATAGCGGTCACTGCTTGGCTTGCTTTACAGGCCAGTACCCTACGGAAATCTACGAGGACGAGGAAGCGGATAGCCGCTGTGCAACTTTGAGTAAGTCAAGCTAAGGAGGACAAGTGGATATGAGCGATGCCTATCGTAATGCTGGTGTTGATATAGATGCAGGGAATGAAGCGGTTGAACGGATGAAAAAGCATGTAAAGAAGACCTTCCGTCCTGAAGTGTTAACAGGATTGGGTGGTTTTGGAGCTTTGTTTCAACCGGATATGAAGAAGTATGAAGAGCCTGTCCTGGTCTCTGGTACGGACGGCGTAGGGACCAAGCTAAAGATTGCCTTTGCAATGGATAAGCACGATACGATTGGAATTGATGCCGTAGCCATGTGCGTGAATGATGTAGTGGTTCAAGGCGCTGAGCCGTTGTTCTTCCTTGATTATCTTGCTTGCGGAAAAGTGTTGCCAGAAAAGATTGAAGCCATTGTTAAGGGGATTGCAGATGGCTGTCAGTTGTCTGGATGCGCCTTGATTGGTGGAGAAACAGCAGAAATGCCAGGGATGTATGCGGATGGAGAATATGATATCGCGGGATTTACGGTCGGTATGGTTGATCGTAAAAAGCTTGTCGATGGAAGCACGATCCAACCGGGTGATGTGGTGATTGGTCTTCCTTCTAGCGGCGTTCATAGCAATGGCTTTTCATTAGTCCGTAAAGTGCTATTAGAAGATGCGGGACTTACATTGCACACAGAAGTGGAATCCTTAGGTGGAAAACTCGGGGACACCCTTCTTACACCAACTCGGATTTATGTGTTGCCTCTCTTGGAACTCTTGAAAGAATATCAAGTGAAGGGAATGGTTCATGTCACGGGTGGCGGATTCTATGACAATATCCCACGCGTCCTTCCTGAAGGTGTGGAAGTCCAAGTTGAGCTCGGTACTTGGCCCGTTCTTCCTATCTTTGATCTCATTCAAGAAAAAGGAAACATCTCTGAATACGACATGTATCGTACGTTCAATATGGGGATTGGGATGATTCTCGTCGTTTCTGAGCAGGAAAGTGCAGCTGTGCTGGATAAATTAGCTTCTCTTGGAGAGACAGCCTATCGTATCGGATCTGTTGTTCAAGGGGGAACAGGGGTTCGTCTTGTTGGAGGAAACCAAGGATGAGAATTGCCGTCTTTGCATCTGGATCTGGCTCCAATTTTGCCGCCATTATGGAGGCAGCAAAAGCAGGGCGATTAAAAAATATAGAAGTTGCGCTATTGGTATGTGATCGTCCGGGTGCGCTTGTTATAAAGAGGGCTGAACAGGAATCCATTCCTGTTTTTTCTTTTAACCCCAAAGAGTTCACGGATAAGCAAGCGTACGAAGAAATGATTTTAGAAAAGCTAAAGGATTTCCAGGTTGACTTGATTGTACTTGCAGGCTATATGAGATTAATAGGAGTGACCCTTCTTTCTAGTTACTCGGGTCGAATGATTAATCTACATCCATCTCTTCTGCCAGCCTTCACTGGGAAGGATGCTGTGGGACAAGCGTTAGAGTATGGGGTAAAGGTAACGGGAATTACGGTTCACTTTGTTGATGCAGGAATGGATACAGGGCCGATCATTGCCCAGAAGACGGTGTGTGTAGAAAACGGAGAAACCAAAGACTCCTTGTCTTTGAAGATACAGAAGATGGAGCATGAGCTGTTGCCTGAAGTCATCGGATGGATAGCAGATGGAAGAGTTGAATTAAACGGAAGAAAGGTAGAGATCAGATGAAAAGAGCGTTAATCAGCGTATCAGATAAAACGGGTATCGTAGAATTTGCGAAGGGGCTTGAACAACTCGGCGTGGAGATTATCTCTACAGGAGGAACTTCCAAGCTGTTAAAGGAACAGGGAATAAAGGTAACGGGGATTTCTGAAGTGACAGGATTTCCTGAGATTCTTGATGGACGAGTAAAAACTCTTCACCCGAACATTCACAGCGGCCTACTTGCGATTCGCGATAAAGAAGAGCATCAGAAGCAATTAGAAGAGCTCAACATCCAGCCCATTGATTTAGTTGTCGTCAATCTCTATCCGTTTAAGGAAACAATTAGCAAAGCGGACGTGACCTATGAGGATGCGATTGAAAACATCGATATCGGCGGACCTACCATGCTTCGTTCAGCAGCGAAGAATCATGCGTTTGTAACCGTCGTTGTAGATGCGTTGGATTACGCTGGCGTACTTGAGGAAATGAAGGCTGGAGACGTTAGTCTTGCAACTCGTCGTCGTTTAGCGGCGAAAGTATTCCGTCATACAGCGGCTTATGATTCCTTAATTTCTAACTACTTGACCGAGCAGGTTGGAGTTGAATGGCCAGATCAGTATACTGTTACATTTGAAAAGGTTCAGGACCTTCGCTATGGAGAAAATCCTCACCAGAAGGCTGGTTTCTACAAGCTTCCGTTGGCAGGAGCAGGAACACTAAGTACAGCCGAACAATTGAACGGAAAAGAGCTGTCTTACAATAATATCAACGATGCGGATGCAGCCCTCCAATTAGTGAAGGAATTCTCCGAGCCAGCTGTTGTAGCGGTAAAACATACGAATCCTTGCGGAGTAGGGACAGGAAAAACGATTCTAGAAGCCTACGAGAAAGCGTATGAGTCCGATCCGGTTTCCATCTTCGGAGGAATTATTGCTGCGAATCGAGTGATTGATAAGGCTACAGCTCTCTTGATGAAGGAATTATTTCTTGAGATCATCATGGCTCCTGATTTTGATGAGGATGCGCTAGAAGTGTTGAAAGAGAAGAAGAACCTGAGATTGCTAAAACTAGGTGAAGTAAAGGCGGATCAAAAAGCCGTTCTTCGTTTATCCTCGGTACAAGGCGGCCTACTTGTTCAAGAAGAGGATATCAAGCAAGTAACAGAAGACGATCTTCAAGTTGTAACCGATAGAAGGCCGACAGCGGATGAAATGGAGCAATTGCTATTCGGATGGAAAGTCGTGAAGCATGTGAAATCAAATGCCATTGTATTAGCTAGAGACTCCTCTACCATTGGAGTAGGAGCAGGTCAGATGAATCGTGTAGGCTCTGCTCGTATCGCCATTGCTCAAGCCGGCGAAAAAGCTAAAGGTTCCGTACTAGCTTCTGACGCGTTCTTCCCGATGCCAGATACAATCGAGGAAGCGGCAAAAGCGGGAGTTACGGCGATTATTCAACCAGGCGGTTCGATCCGTGATAAGGACTCCATTGAAGAAGCGAACAAACATGGCATCGCCATGGTGTTAACAGGGGTTCGTCATTTCAAACACTAATAATGAGGAGGATCTCCCGTGAAGGTATTAATCATTGGAAGCGGCGGGCGCGAGCATGCCATCGTGTGGAAACTATCTCAAAGCTCTAAAGTTGAAAAAATTTATTGTGCTCCAGGAAACGCGGGTATTGCCGAACTGGCAGAATGCGTTCCGATTGGCGCCATGGAAATTGAAAAGCTTGCTGCCTTTGCAAAGGAAGCAAAAATCGATTTAACGTTCGTGGGTCCTGAAGATCCTCTGTTAGCTGGGATTGTGGACTATTTTGAAGAGCAAGGTTTATCTGTATTTGGTCCGAAGAAAGAGGCAGCTCTAATCGAAGGAAGCAAAACCTTTGCCAAAGATCTGATGAAAAAGTACGCCATTCCAACAGCGAAGTATGAATCCTTCGACAGTTATGAAGAAGCTCTTGCTTACGTGCGTCAGGAGGGTGCTCCGATTGTAGTGAAAGCGGACGGTCTTGCTGCAGGGAAAGGGGTAACAGTTGCCTTCAAACTTGAGGAGGCTGAGGTGGCGCTTCAGCATATTATGAAAGATGAAATCTTTGGATCTGCGGGAGCCAGAGTGGTTATTGAAGAATTCCTTCAAGGTGAAGAGATGACGTTGTTATCCTTTGTGGATGGAACCACCGTCAAGCCTATGGTCCCCTCTCAAGACCATAAGCCTGTCTATGACGATGACAAGGGACCTAACACAGGCGGTATGGGTACGTATTCTCCTGTCCCTCATATGCCGGAGAGTCTGGTGGAACAGATTGTCAAAGACATTGTGGTACCTACAGCAGAAGCGATGGTTAAGGAAGGCTGCTCGTTTAGAGGAATTCTTTATACCGGTTTAATCATTACGAAGGAAGGGCCGAAGGTCATTGAGTACAACGCACGCTTCGGAGACCCTGAGACCCAAGTGGTTCTGCCACGCTTGAAAACGGATCTTTTAGATGTCCTTATTGCCGGTGTGGCTGGTGAGCTTGATAATTTAGATGTTCAGTGGAAAGAAGAAGCAGCGGTTTGCGTCATCATGGCATCTGGTGGTTATCCAGGCTCTTATGAAAAGGGCAAGGAAATTACCGGATTGGATCAAGTCGGAGATCAAGCGATGGTGTTCCATGCGGGCACAGAACTGAAGGATGGGAAAGTGGTGACCAATGGAGGAAGAGTCCTTGGTGTGACCTCCATTGGCCAATCGGTAAAAGAAGCGCGTGATGCAGCTTATCAGGCGGTTCAACAAATTTCGTTCGATGGTGCACATTACCGTAAGGATATCGCGAAGAAGGCTCTCGTTAGACACGACCTTTAGCTTTTTTGTTAATTCGCACAAACAACCAAACAATCACAGCAATAGAACCAAGAACAGAGGCTATGACGAAGAAATTATCGCCTGCCATCTCAAGTACTTGGGCACTATTCATGGATATCCCCCCTTTCAAACTGTGTAGGTGCAGTGAGAGGGGGTTCTATTTTTCTTCTGGCGTAATAGTTTGTAGATGGGGGCATTTTTCTTTCCTTTTTTACATCCCTCGTGTTCAAGCCAAGCAAGGCAAGTCCAGGGCAGAAACGAGTGATACCCTCAGCGATCTTCTGTGAAGCCATCAAAGTAATAAAAAAAGGCATCGCGCTATACGGCTTGCGTACCATCCTCGAAATCCCCCAGCCAAAAGCAAAAAAACCTAGAGAAATCCTCAACAGGGCATCGATGGTGCCTACATTTTTTTTCATAAGACCTCCAAGGAATAAGGCTGCACGTTATGAGGTGGTGTGTTAGCAGGAGATATTCCTGTTATTCACCCACCGGCAGTCTTGTTTTATTAGTAGTGTTTGTTATCTGGAGAAAAGAATACTTACGCCTTGTGCCTGTGATACAATGTGGATAAAAAAGGTAAGGAGAGGATGTGTTATGCCTAAACCCATCCGCCCTCTAGATCAGGCTAAGATTCTAGGTCTCATAGAGGTGTCCCGTAGGAAACGACCAGCCACCACCTGGCTTCGTCATGGACAGATTATCAATGTATACACGGGTGAAGTAGAACGGGCTGATGTTATCTTGTATGAAGATCGTATTGCTTATGTAGGGGAAAAGGCACCCTTAACCGATTCCAATACAGTGGAGATTGATGCCTCATCGTATGTCCTAGCCCCTGGTTACATAGAACCCCATGCTCACCCTTTTCAGCTTTATAATGTACAAGCCTTTAGTGAATTTGCTTTAAGTCTTGGGACGACCACCTTAATCAGCGATAACTTAATTTTTTATCTAAACATGGGCCGAGAGGAGTACGACTACCTTTTCGATTACTGTTCTTCTTTGCCTATCAAGAATTTCTGGTGGACAAGACTTGACCCGCAAAGTACTCAACCTGAGATGTTAGCCAAATTCACGGAGGGAAATTTGCTTAAGTGGCTCGAGCATGATCGTGTCTTACAAGCAGGGGAATTGACGTCATGGCCGAATCTACTAGCAGGAGACGAGTCCATGCTGAATGGCATTGTAATGACGAGGAACCTAGGGAAGAGGATAGAAGGTCACAACCCGGGGGCATCTGTTGATACGCTGAATGCCATGGCTGCTTTAGGAGTAACAGCCTGCCATGAAGCCATTAATGCGCAAGAGGTGATGAGAAGACTTCGGTTAGGGATGTACGCAACGTTGCGTCACTCCTCGATACGACCAGATCTGCCTGAAATCTTTTCTGGATTAAAGGAGATAGGGTTCGACTTTAATTCGGCTGCGGCGTCACGCCTTATGGTGACAACGGATGGCTCTATGCCTCCCTTTCATCGTAGCGGATGTGTGGATTACTTAATCCAATTAGCCTTAGAGAGCGGTGTCCCGGCTCTAACAGCGTATCGGATGGCCACATTAAATCCGGCTGTCTATTATGGATTAGATCAAGAGATCGGTGGTATTGCACCAGGCCGCATAGCCGACATTGTATTTTTGGAGAATGTACACCAACCTAAACCTTTAAGCGTAATGGCCGATGGTAGAATGGTGGCTGAGAAAGGAAAACTGACGGAACAGTGGCCTCTGTGTGATTGGGATCGAATGAACTTCAATCCCATGAAAAAATCATGGAGATTACAACGGGAGAGCTTAGACTTAAATCTCGATACGACTGAGATTCCTGTGCTGGAAATGGTGAATGCGGCGATTATCAAGCGCTCTGATGTGATATTGCCTGAGACGGGCTTAAACACAAAGGACTTAGAAGGTTATTGTTACGTAAGCTTAATTGACCAATTTGGCAATTGGATTACGAATGGAATCATCAAAGGCTTTGCAGACCGATTGGATGCTTTAGCTACGACATACACGGCTTCACAGGATGTATTAGTCGTAGGGCAGTGTAAAGATAGCATGGTTGAAGCTGTGAATGACCTTCTCTCTCGTGGGGGAGGAATCGTTTTAAAGGAAGGGAATCAGGATCTTTTTCACTTGGATTTACCCTTAAGTGGGAAGATGAGCCTTTTGGATATGCATGATTTAATGGCAGAGACATCGAATTTAGTGGATATGTTAAAGGTCAGAGGACATCGTCATATTGACCCGTTGTATACTTTATTCTTTTTATCTGCAACACATTTACCAGATTTGCGACTCACGGCACAAGGGTTGTATTCCATTAAGGAGGGACGACCTCTTTACCCGGCCAGGAGATTATAAAATAGTGATAGATTATCTAACAGGAAGTAAGATTTTATCAAGCCACCCCCTTATACTCTAGAGTATGAAGGGGCTTTTTTGCTTAAAAGCGCTAAAACTAATTTGCAAAACAAGTTTATTTATAGAATATAGTTAGAGAACGACTTTTTGTAATATGCGATATATCAGTAATGAAAGCGATTTCCCTTAATTTTGTAAAAATGAAAACAGAGAAAAAATTATTTATAAAAAGTTGTTTTTTTCTCTTGCAAATTTTCAAATAACTTATAAAATAAACGTATGTACTAATTAATTAGATATTAGAGGGGGTACTACAAAAGATGAGAAAAAGGTCGTTTTTAGCTGCATCTCTTGTTCTTTCCATCGGTATGATTTTGAGCGGCTGCGGTGGATCTACACAAACGGGAGGAAGCGGTGGCGGTGACAAGCCAGCAGAACAGCCAGCAAGCAGCGGTGGCGGTGGATCCGCGGTCATCAAGATTGCAACCCAAAGTCCACTTTCTGGTGAGAATGCGGAGATGGGTGAAGACATCAAGTTGGGAGCAGAGCTTGCACTTAAGGACAATGCAGAGAAGTTCAAGGCCATGGGATTTGATCTTCAATTGCTTCCTAAGGATGACAAGGCTGACCCAGCTACAGGTACAACCAATGCGAAGGCCCTTGTAACAGATCAAGATGTATTAGCTTTAGTAGGTCACTTGAACTCAGGGGTTATGGCAGCAGCTGGAACGACTTACGAGGGAGCAGGATTACCGGTCGTATCTCCTTCGAACACGAACCCTCAATTGAGCCAGAATGGTTGGAAGACCTTCCACCGTATTTGTGCTCGTGATGACAACCAAGGACCAGCAGCTTCTCAATTTATTAAGGATTCGGGACTTGAGTCTTTATACATCATCGATGACGCCACTGACTATGGTAAGGGTCTAGCGATCGAGATGAAGAAGAAAGCAGAAGAACTTGGACTTAAAGTTATTGCTCACGAATCCGTAAGTGCACAAGAGATGGAATTCAATACACTAGTAACCAAGATCAAGGCTTCTAACTCCCAAGCTGTTTTCTTCGGGGGAATGTATGCACAAGGTGGTCAGTTCTTAAAGCAGTTGAAGGATAAGCAATATGATGGCATGTTCCTTGGTGGAGACGGTCTTGATAATGGTGGATTCGTAACCGCTGCTGGTGTCGAAGCTGTGAAGTTAGCCCGCATCACTTCTGTAGCAGGAGACATTACAGCATCTGCTGACGGTCCAGCTTGGGTTGATCGCTTCAAGACCTCCTTTAATAGAGATCCAGGTGCTTTCGCTGGTTATGGTTATGATGCCGCTTTAGTAGTGTTGAACGGACTAGAGCAAGCGATTAAGGATAATGGCGGCAAGAAGCCTACTCGTGAACAGTTGAATGCTGCGATTTCTGCAACAAAGGATTTCAAAGGTATCCTTTCCACAACTACTTTTGATGAGAAGGGTGACAACGTAAACGCATCTGTATTCATTAAGAGCTTTGAGAAGGGTGCATATCCTGCAGATCAAATCGCAGAAATCAAGTAATTGCTGAAAGAGGCTAAGAACTTGGGCTAATCGGTAAGCCTTGTAAGCCGAGAGTCCAGTGGCACTTATGCGTAGGGGGGAGGGATTGTTCCCAACCCTAAACGCCAACTGGGGCGACGCCAAGTCGCTCCTTTCTTTTTCCTAAAAAGACTAATAACCATTGAAATACAAGCAGAAAAGAGGTAACCGTATGGGTCTAGATTTTTATATTGCGATATTGCCACAGGTTCTCATCGACGGACTCACGTTAGGGTTTTTATATGCGGTTGTCGCTCTAGGGTATACCATGGTATACGGGATATTGGAGCTAATCAACTTTGCGCATGGTGAAATTTTCATGGTGGGAGCGTTCGTTGGAACGGAAGTTCTGTTATTATTACAAGCTACAGGTATGTTAGAAGGAATGAATCCTTTTCTCTCCTTATTCGGCGCACTACTCATTGCAACCTTATTTACCGGATCACTAGGAGTTGGAGTTGAGAGGATTGCCTATCGTCCACTCCGTAAATCGCCTCGCCTAGTCGTGCTTATTTCAGCTATTGGTGTATCCTTCTTACTTCAGGATCTTGTTCGTTTAGTTGAGGGACTGCATCGCGGAGCCTTCTTCTTAAACAGCCCGCAATTATTTACTGAATCTATCAATTTAACTGATGCTGCTATCCTACCACATAAATCTATTATTATCATGGCTTCTGCCATTATTATGATGATTGGTTTGCAGATGTTTGTTTCCAAGACGAAATGGGGAAAGGCCATGAGAGCCGTAGCCCAAGACCAATCGACTTCTTCCCTCATGCAAATTAATGTAAACAAAGTTATCGCTATTACCTTCTTTATCGGATCAGGACTTGGCGGAGCTACAGGAGTACTTTACGCTCAATACTATTCTACGATCAATCCATTTATAGGTTTCCTTCTTGGTCTTAAGGCATTTACAGCCGCAGTATTAGGAGGAATCGGCAATATTCAGGGAGCTATGTTTGGTGGAGTCATGCTAGGTTTATTTGAATCTTTTGGATCGGCGTATCTAGAACCTTTAACACACGGAGCAATGGGTGCTGAATACAAAGACGTACTAGCTTTCTCGCTCTTAATCCTTGTATTGCTATTTAAGCCAGAAGGATTGTTCGGAGAAGCAGTGAAAGAGAAAGTGTAGGTGAAGCGAACCATGGAAAAAGTGAAAGCACTACTATCCAACCAATCAGCCCAATATGGCTTTATAAGCATCTATTTACTTGTGGCATCGCTCTGGCTACATTTTGCAGCCAAATCGATTATAGCCTTCCTGATGCTCTTGTTTTCTTTCTTAGTCCTTTATTATTCCAACAAGATACCTACTAAAACTCGTATTATAGTAGGGGTGCTTATCTTTACTATCCTATTGCCTTTTGCCTCTGGCGGTAACCAATACTATATGGAGGTTGCGTCTAACGTAGGGATTTACATTGCGATGGCGCTAGGTCTGAATATCGTAGTAGGTTTTGCTGGTCTACTAGATTTAGGCTATGTTGCCTTCTTTGCAGCGGGTGCCTACTCTTACGCCATCTTTGCTACTGCACAAGCTAATAACTTTATGCCAGCCTTTATGCAGTTTCCTCTTGGGGGAGAATGGTTCTGGCCGTTTCTATTAATCGGTTTATTGGTTGCTGCGATTTTTGGAATCTTACTTGGTCTTCCTGTACTAAAAGTTAAAGGGGACTATCTAGCGATTGTTACACTAGGCTTCGGTGAGATTATCCGTATTGTATTTAATAACTTAGATAAGCCTATCAATATTACGAATGGACCTCGGGGAATCCCTGCGGTAGCTCAACCTGAGTTATTCGGCTTTCAGTTTAATACATCGACGCATTATTACTATCTTGTTTTAATTGTAATTGCCGTTATTATTATCGCGAATAAGCGTTTAGAGAATTCTCGATTAGGTCGGGCTTGGATTGCTATTCGTGAAGATGAGCTAGCCGCTCAAGCAATGGGAATTCCGCTCGTTCGGACGAAGCTGCTTGCTTTTGCTACGGGTGCTTCCTTTGCCGGGATCGTAGGCGTTATCTTTGCAGCAAAACAAACCTTTATCGACCCAACAAGCTTTATCCTCATGCAATCCATTAGTATTCTAGTTATGGTTATTCTTGGAGGGAATGGTAGTGTTCCAGGCGTTATTGTCGGTGGAGCGATTATCACGGTACTGAATGTATCCGTCCTTCAAGAGATTTCCGAGTGGCTGCAGCAATTAAGCATGTCGGGTGTGATTAACATCCCGAATGAGTTGGACCCTTCTAAGTTCCAACGTTTAATCTTTGGTCTTATTCTCATAAGTATTGCGATATTTAGACCCATGGGAATTATCCCAGCGAAGCGTCCGGAGATTGATTTGGACAAGGTAAAAGAGTTGGATCAGACTCTGCCGCAAACTGGAATTCTAGCACAGGTTGAGGCCCAGCAAGGGAGGAAGAGCTCATGAGTAATGTATTAGAAATCAAAGGGATCACGAAGCGTTTTGGCGGTTTGACCGCTGTAAACGACGTGAGTGTTAATATTGAAAAAGGGACGATTACGGCTGTTATCGGACCGAATGGAGCAGGGAAGACGACATTTTTTAACATGGTCACAGGTTTTTATATTCCAGATGAGGGAGATATTCTATTAGACGGTCAGAGTATCAAGGGACTTCGCCCAGATATTATTGCCTCGAAGGGGATCTCCCGTACCTTCCAAAACATCCGACTTTTTAAAGAAATGACAGCTCTTGAGAACGTGATGGTAGGAATGGATACACAGTTAAAATCAGGCCTTATGGGAATACTGGGGAACTTCGGAAAGGTAAAGCATGAGGAAGAGCGTGTAAGGGTAGAAGCCTATCGTATTCTGAAATATGTAGGGATTGAGCATATCGCCAACGATCAATCTCAGAGCCTTCCTTACGGTCTTCAGCGCCGATTGGAGATTGCTCGTGCCTTAGCAGCCCAGCCAAAGATCATTCTACTTGATGAACCGGCAGCAGGGATGAATCCACGCGAAACGGTAGAACTCACAGAGTTTATCTTCCGTCTTCGAGATGAATTGAACTTAACGATCGTGTTAATTGAGCATGATATGAAATTAGTCATGAAACTAAGTGAGAATATTCATGTCCTAGACTATGGTCAGAAGATTGCTGAAGGAAACCCAGAAGAGATCCGTAATAATAAGCGAGTCATTGAGGCGTACTTAGGTAAGAGCGACGAAGAGGAAGCATCTTAGGTCATAAGCTGAATAGAGGTGAGAAGATGGCACTATTAAAAATAGATCAAGTACACACCTATTATGGGGGGATTCATGCCCTGAAGGGGATTAGTGTAGAAGTAAATCAAGGTGAAGTCGTGACGCTGATTGGTTCCAACGGTGCAGGGAAATCCACCACACTGAAAGCCATCTGCGGTCAAGTCCATACGAAACAGGGCTCTATCATCTATGATGGGAAGAATATTACCAACATCCCCCCGCATATTACAGCATCCTACGGAATTGCTCACGTGCCGGAAGGAAGAAGAATCTTTCCTAAGATGACTGTGAAAGAAAACCTGGAAATGGGAGCTTTCGGTATAAAGGATAAGAAGTTAATAGAAGAAGGATTTGAACGAGCCTTTCATTATTTCCCTAGGTTAAAGGAAAGAATTAATCAAAAGGGCGGGACGATGAGCGGAGGAGAACAACAAATGCTTGCTATTGCCCGCGGATTGATGTCTAGACCAAAAATCCTTATGCTTGATGAACCTTCGATGGGTTTGGCTCCCATCCTTGTTGAACAGATTTTTAGCATCGTTAAGGAACTCAACCAAGAAGGCATGACTATATTATTGGTTGAGCAGAATGCGAACCAAGCTCTGCAAGTGGCTCATCGCGGCTATGTTATTCAGACTGGAGAGATTATCCTACAGGATGAAGCAAGCAAGTTGCTGACGAATACGCAAGTTAAAGAAGCATATTTGTCATAAAGAGAGAAGGGCGTGAATCCTTTAGAGGATTTACGTCCTTTATTTTTTGCGGACATCAGGTGCGTTAATTGAATTAAAATCGTTGTGTTTGGAACTCAAACGGACATGAGATCCCTTGATATGAACGAAAC